>DATECI010000136.1:0-2459 GCA_035286985.1 Gemmatimonadales bacterium | reverse complement strand
CCACGCGCCGGAGATCGTGATTCCCGCCGAAGGAATGCCGGCCCCCAGCGTCGGCAGCATGGCCATTCTGGTGCCGCCGGGGACGTACACGGTCAAGCTCAGCGTCGCCGGACGGGAGTTCACCCAGCCCCTCGAGGTTCGCAAGGACCCCAATTCCGGGGGAAGCCTCGACGGGATCCGGACCCAGACCGCGTTCCTGTTCGAGGTCCAGGGTAGGGTGCGGAGCTCGGTCGGGATGATCGATACCATCCAGCACCATCGCACCCGGCTGAGCGAGATCCGGACCAGCCTCACCACGGCCGAAAGCAACCGGGATTTGCGCTCCGCCGCGGATTCGCTGGAACAGAAGCTCCTCGGGGTGGAGGACCAGCTGCACCAACTCAAGATGACCGGACGGGGCCAGGACGGGGTCCGCTGGCCGGTCAAGCTCGCCGGGCAATTGCTCTATCTCGCCGGCACAGTGGCCGGTTCGGACGAGGAACCCACTACCCAGGCGCGGGAAGTCTATCGCTACCTGGACGAGCGGCTCGCGGCGGTACGGCGCGAGTTCCAGCGGGTTATGGCCGAGATGGAGGCCTACCAGGCGCGGCTCCGGGCCCGGAACATCATCAGCGAGGAGTGACCGTCCCGGGGCCGGCTCACCGCCGCGGCCGGGTCGGGCTCCTCGGCGGCCTGCTGCTCTTCGTCCTTCTGCTCCTGCTCCCGCCACCCGCCGGGATGTCGGTCGCCGCCTGGCGCACCGCGGCGATGGCGCTGCTCATGGCGGTGTGGTGGATCACTGAAGCCATCCCGATCCCTGCGACGGCCCTGGCGCCCCTGGCCCTGTCCCCCCTGCTCGGCATTGCGCCCATCGGCCCGGCGGCCGCCCCCTACGCCAACCCGGTCATCTTCCTCTTCCTTGGGGGTTTCCTGATCGCCGCGGCACTGGAGGAGTCCGGATTGCACCGCCGGATTGCGCTCGTCATCCTCAATGCTGTGGGTCCCCGCCCGGTCCGGGTCGTGGGGGGGGTCATGGCTGCGGTTGCATTTGTCAGCATGTGGGTGAGCAACACGGCGACGGTGGCGATGTTTCTTCCCCTTGCCGGGTCCCTCGCGGATCTGGTCGACCGCTCCGGCGCGCCTGGTGAGGAGGCCGGGAACTTCGGCGTGGCGCTGATGCTGGGCCTCGCCGCGGCAGCGAATATCGGCGGCCTGGGGACCCTGATCGGCACCCCGCCGAATGCGCTGCTCACCGGCTTCATGGCGGAGACCTACCAGAGGTCCATCGGCTTCGGTCAGTGGATGCTGGTGGGGGTGCCGCTGGTCCTGGTTGCGCTGCCGCTGGTCTGGTTCCTCCTGGTTCGGGTCCTGTTTCCGATTCGCCTGACCGAGGTGCCGGGGGGCCGGGACCTGCTGCAGGCCGAGCTGGCCGCGTTAGGCAAACCCGCGCGCGAGGAGCTGATCGTCGGTGCGGTGGCCGCGCTGACGGCGGCCGCCTGGATCGGCCGGCCGCTGCTGGAGCGAGTGATACCTGGGCTCTCGGATGCCGGCATCGCGGTCATCGCGGGATTGCTTCTCTTCATGGCGCCATCATCCCGGAAAGCCGGGGGGCGCACCCTGGACTGGAGCCGCGCGAAGCTGCTCCCCTGGGGAGTATTGCTGCTCTTCGGGGGCGGGCTCTCTCTCGCCGAGGCGATTCAGACCAGCGGGCTCGCGACGTGGATGGGGGGCTGGCTCGAAGCGGCCCGCGGGCTGCCGGTCGTTCTCGTGGTCCTGCTGGTCACCGCCCTTTTGGTCTTCCTGACCGAGCTGGCCAGCAATACCGCCATCGCCGCGGCCTTCCTCCCAGTCGCCGGTGCCCTGGCCGTCGCGATCGGCGCCGACCCGCTGCTCCTCGCGGCCCCGGCCGCGCTCGCCGCGAGCTGCGGCTTCATGCTGCCGGTGGGGACCCCGCCGAATGCGATGGTGTACGGCACCGGCCGGATCGCCATGGGGCAGATGGTCCGTTCCGGCTTGTACTTCGATCTGCTGATGATCGTGCTGGTGACTGCGGCGGCGTTTCTGATCGTCGGGGTGGTGTTTGCGGGCCCAGTGAGCGGTGGATCCTGATCCTGGGGCGACCCTCCTGAAGAAGGCTCTCTGCTAGCGTCCCCATCCCAGCGCGAGCCGTGCCTGAATGACCCAGATCAGGCCGGTTTCCAGCCGGTCTGCTCCGCCGTTGGCCCGCGGTGCGGGCCCGGAAGGACATGGGGCCTCCTTATTCCGGCTTTTTCTCCGCCGGCGGCTCGACCACTTTCAGCCGGTTGCTGGCTTCCAGGACGATGGCGGGAACGGTCGAACTGCCTTCTCCCCGGCCCCGCACGATGCCCTCCGCCTCTCCGGTCAGGATTCGGCCGCGAACCTGCACCGTCTTCCCTTCATAGGAACGAAGGTTGCTATCGAAGGCGTTGACGAATTCCGCCGGCACCACCACTTCCAGG
>DATECI010000135.1:0-3447 GCA_035286985.1 Gemmatimonadales bacterium | reverse complement strand
TCCGACGCCTGAGACGGCATGAATCAGCAAGAAAGGTCGCGACAGCGAACCGGTCCCGCTGAACCCTTGGGCAGGATGCGTGCCCCGCGATCAAGCCAGGGTCCTCGTCTCAAACCGTTGTGAACGAAGGGATTGAGTTTGCTGGCTCCGGACGCCGAAGGCGGCGACCGGGACACTCCACGTCACACTGGGACTTCCAGAGTTCCGCTTACGCCGAGATCAGAACGCCAGGTCCAGACGCACCCAGACGCCGCCGGGAGCGAAACTCCGAGCCGGATGCTGGTAGCTGGGGTAGAGATCGGCCTCGGCAACAAGCCGCACATTCTGCCGGATGAGCACCACCAGGCCAGGCATCAGATGGGTCTCGGTGAACCGGATGCGATCCGGTGAGGACGCGCTGGGGACGAGGAACGAAAACCATTCGCCCTTGAAGGACGCGATCAGCCAGGGATAGAGCAGGTATTCGCCCTTCCCGAAGAGGCTGGCACGATCGAGCGCTCCGGCCCCGGCTCCCCAAGGATCATCATCGCGGCCCCACACGTATCCGAGACCGATATCCCACGGGCCACGAATCAGCCGTGCATTGAGTCCAACGTGGCGGTGACGGCTCTCCGCGCCGGCGGCCGTGGGTTCGCTTCCGAAGTACCCGAATCCCTCGACCACCAGGCTGTGCTCCGACGGCGGCCCCTTCGCTCCGGGAACCGAGCGCGCCGAGGGGAGGGATCCATCAAGGCCCAGACCGCCGGCCTTGTAGCGAAGCTTGAAGTAAACGTCCTTGTGCTGGTTGTTATCCGCGGTGGCCGCTCCGGCCCCTTGTCCAAGTCCGAGGCCATAGTAGAGCCGTGGGGCGATGAGGCCGTTGAGCTCGATGGCCGGCTCCGTGAGCCCGAGACGAAACGCGCTGGCGGGCCGGGCCTCCGGCGAGACGCCGGGGAGCGGAACTTCGGAAGGGCGGAAGCGCTGCCACAAGAACGCCTGCCGTGCCGCCCGATCGATCTGCCGATCGGCGAAGGTGAACAGGTAGAGATTCTGCAGTCCGATCCAGAGATTGAGCAGCCGTCCTCCCCGCCATGGCAGGAGGCGCTGCAACTTCACCTTCGCCTGCAACAGCGCGGGTCCATTCTCGCGAGTCCACTCTGCTTCGAGAAAGGCGCCGAGGTGGTCTCCCAGCCCACCGCCAGCAAGGAGATACACCTCGTGCGGAAAACGGAAGTTGAGCCCGGTGCGCCCCGACTCATCGCGCGCGATCTCGACATCGGATTGGATCCGGAGCGCCAGCGGGAGGCTGGCGGGGAGCTCGCCGGGCCACACCGCATTGGGCCAGAGGTCCTTCCAGGGCTCCTCACCGAGCGGGATGGCCGGCTCACCTCGGGGTTGCGGCTGCCCCTCGGGGAAGCGGTAGCCGTTCAAACGGAATGCCTCTCCCACGGCATTGAGCTTGGGCGCGGCAACATGGCAGTGCGAGCACCCAATCCGGTATCTCCTGGCGAAAGCCGGGATCAGGTTGCGGGAATCGAGATGCTCGCGGCCCAAGGCAGCCCCCGCCACTAGTAATGCCGACGCAATCAGCATCGCTACTCCCTCCGCCGCCGTGCGGGCACCAGCTCGAGAGTGAGCTCCAGCATGCGGCCCGGGATGATGTGAACCTCCTGCTCCAGCGGTGCAGCACCCCGGCGCCAGACGTGGAGGCGATACTGGCCGGGGGGGACAGTGGATATCGCGAAAAACCCCTCGGCGTCCGCAATGGCCCGATACGGCGTGGGCACCACCACCACGAATGCCACCATCTCGGGATGGACGTGACACAGAATCACGTAAGCTCCCGGTATCGCAAAGCGGTGTGCGCGCGCGCTGGGACTGGGGTAGGTGCCGAGATTGAATCCCGCCCCAGCTCCGGAGGGGCTGAAGACGTTGTGCAGAATGGGATCGCTGTTACGAAAGAGGACCGTCGTGCCCGGACTGACCACCAACACGCGCGGGACGAAGGAGATCTCGCGCTGGTCGATCCCCGCCGTGTCGGGCGCCGCCGGGAAGCTGTCGGACCGCTCCGGAATCAGGTAAGCAACGGCCCCCCTGACCTCCAGGCTCGCCGAGCGCACCTGGCCTTTGAGACCTCCCGGGAGCGCCGGCTGCACCACCAGCAAGGCCAAGAAGGCTACGGGAGTCATCCGGTCCGTCCCGAGGACTGGCCGAGATCGGCGAGCCAGCGATGTACGGTTCGGCGGCTGACGCCCGCCGCGGCCGCGGCCCGCGAGATGTTGCCCCCGTGGAAGTCCAGCAGCCGGCGCACGTACTGGCGGAAGAACTCCGCCATCGCATGCTCTCGAGCCCGCTCGTACGGGGGTGGCGGTCCCCCCGGCGCGTCCGGCGTTGCCGGCCAGCCTCGGATCGACTCGGGAAGATCCGCCAGCGTGATCCGGCCGTCCTCGTCCAGCACCACCAGGCGCTGGGCCAAGTTTCTGAGCTCGCGGACATTGCCCGGCCAGTGGTAAGCCTCCAGGGCGCTGAGTGCTTCGGGAGAGACCCGGGGCGCCTCCCGGCCCGTGTGGCGGGCGAATTCGTGCAGAAAGCGCTGGAACAGTTCGGCCAGGTCGCCCAGCCGAGCCCGGAGCGGCGGAATCTCGATTGGCACCACGTTGAGGCGAAAGAAGAGGTCGGCGCGGAACCGCCCGGTGCGGACCGCCTCCTCGAGATCGACGCTCGTTGCGGCAACGAGACGCACGTCAATCGCCACGAGGTCTTTGCCCCCAACCGGCCGGATCTTGCGTTCCTCGAGCGCGCGCAGCAGCTTGGCCTGCAGGGGCGGACTCAGCTCGGCGATTTCATCCAGGAACACGGTTCCCTTCCCGGCTTCCACGAGCAACCCTCGGGTCCGGGCCACCGCGCCGGTAAAAGCCCCCCGCTCGTGTCCGAAGAGCTCACTTTCCAGCAGGTTCTCCGGCAGCGCGGCGCAGTCGATCGGGACGAAGGGACCGCTCCGGCGGGGGCTCAGCTCGTGGATGCAGCGAGCCACCAGCTCCTTGCCGGTGCCGCTCTCGCCCAGGACGAGCACGTTGGCATCGCTCGGCGCCACCCGGCGGACGTGGGAGAGAGCCGCCGCAAGAGCGGGGCTGGAGCCCACGATTCTGCTGCTCAGGACGTCCTCGGTGACCTGCTGGCGCAGCGCGCGGTTCTCCAGAGTCAGCCCGCGGTAACGGACGGCGCGGTCAACCGCCAGGACGAGTTGCTCTCCGCTGAAGGGCTTGGTGACGTAATCGAAGGCTCCTTCCCGAATGGCCCGAACCGCCGACTCGACGCTGCCGTGGCCGGTCATGATGATCACCGAGAGGGCGGAGTCGGTCGCCAGTGCCGCCGCGAGCACGCTCATACCATCCACTTGCGGCATCCGGAGATCGAGCAGGAGCGCATCCGGCCGCGCATGCGCGAGCGCGGCGTGGAGCCCGGTCG
>DATECI010000134.1:0-9010 GCA_035286985.1 Gemmatimonadales bacterium | reverse complement strand
GCCCGCACGTAGGTCTCCGTATCGGGCACTTCTCCGCGACAATAGTCTCTCAGCGAGGTCCGGCGCCAGCCGGGGCCCCAGACCGCGAGCCCGAACTCCGCCAAGCCAGCCAGCATCGCTTCCCGTCGCGGGGTGGCCCTTCCCGCGAAGACGACGTTGGCGCGGTACTGATCCCGTGATCGAAGGGGACGGTAGATCGACGGATCGGCCGCCAGGGGAATGACCTCGACCGGACGCTCGACGGCTTTGGCAAGCCGGGCCGCCACGTCGGAGCCAGCCGCGAAGACCTGCTGATAGGCCGGGGCGCGCTCGACCGCCACGTCCGCGGTTCGCAAATCGTCAGGAAACCAGTTGATCCACGGTATCCCGGTAACGGCTGACAGCTCTTGCACGGTCTGGCCGTCCAGCGCCGGGGCGCCGATGACGAGCACCGCTTCGGCCCGGGCTGCGTCGATTGCCTTGCGGAGCCGGGTGGGGAGGTCCTTCCCCCCGATCCGGCCCAGCCAGCCGGGGCGGCCCAGGAGGTCGAACGCATCGACCCGGCACTCCAGCCGTTCCAGGGCGCGGCAGCGCTGGGCCGCATGGGCGTTGTGGGCATCGTCGAATTCCGCCACGACCAGGATCGAGGGTCCGGTCATATGAGCACCTCGGCACCGCGAAATTGGAGGTCGAACAGCCGGCGATAGAGCCCGTTCGCGGCAAGAAGCTCGCCATGGCGCCCCCGCTCGACCAGGCGGCCGGCGTCGAGCACCAGGATCTCGTCGGAATCGAGGATGGTGGCCAGGCGGTGGGCCACCACCAGCACGGTGCGATGCTGCATGAGCCGGTCCATCGCCTCCTGTACCAGGCGTTCCGACTCGGGGTCGAGCGCGCTGGTGGCCTCGTCGAGCAGGAGGATCGGCGGGTCCCGGAGCAGAGCCCGGGCAATGGCGATCCGCTGGCGCTGCCCGCCCGAGAGCCGGGTCCCCCGCTCTCCCAGGAAGGTGTCATAACCCGCCGGGAGCGCGACAATGAAGTTATGGGCATTGGCGGCCCGGGCGGCGGCTTCCACTTCGGCGCCGAGGGCCTCGGGGCGGCCGTAAGCGATGTTGGCGTGCACGGTGTCGTTGAGGATGACCGGGTCCTGGCTCACCACGCCGATCATGCTGCGGAGCGAGGCCAGAGAGAGCTCCCGGAGCGGTACGCCGTCGAGCCGGATCTCCCCCCCGGTCGGGTCGTGGAAGCGGGGGAGGAACTCGAGCAGGGTGGTCTTCCCCGCCCCGGACGGGCCCACGATGGCCACTACCGCACCGCGCTTCACCGTGAAGGAGAGGTCCTGGAGGACGGGGCGGCCGGGCTCATACTGGTAACTCACCTCAGCGAACTCGATCTCCCGCTCCAGGCGGGCCAGCCGGGCCCCCGGGACATCCGCCTCGACCTCGGGCCGGTCGAGCAGGCCAAAGACCCGCTCGGCACTCGCCAGGGCGACGGTCCAGGCCGCGGGGAACTGGGAGATCGCCTTGATCGGCGACATCATCTTGAGCGCCGCCACCAGGAAGACGATGGTGACTTCGGGGCCCAGGGCGAGACCCGCGGCGCCCGGCTGGGTAGCGGCCCAAACCAGCAGGATGAGGACCAGCCCGCCGAACACTTCGCTCACCGGGCTGGTCAGGGAAGCGTAGCGCTGGGTGCGTTGAACCCGCTTGCGGTAACGATCCGCCTGACCCGCGAACGCCTCGCTCTCCTGCCGCTCAGCCCCATAGGCCCGGATCAGCTTGACGGCGCCGAGCCGCTCGGTGACGGTGGCGGTGAGCTCGCCCTGCTCTTCGGTCCACAGCCGGGCATGGCGGCGGAGGCGGCGGAGCAGCACCCGGATACCGAGCACCAGGATCGGCACGGTGGCGAGGGTGATCAGCGTGAGGCGGAAGGAAATCGTGGCGAGGATGACGAGAGCGGCCCCGATGAGCATCGCATTCTGAAAGAGAGTGGTGAGCGATGCGGTAACCGCCAGCTTGACCCGGTCCGCGTCCACCATGACGCCGGCGATGAGCTGCCCGACGCGGGTTCGCTGAAAGAAGCCGAGGTCCAGATGCAGCAGCCGCCGGTAGAGCCGGACCCGGAGGTCACGGACGATGCTCTCCTGCACCGCGACGGAGAGCTGGTTGGCCGCGAATTGCAGTCCGTTCTTGAGGAGGAGACCGAGCAGCAGCACGATCACCAGCCGCGCGGCCGCCGAGCTGGGCGGCATTCCACTCACCAGGGGGCCGAACACGCGGTCGCTCACCCGTTCGATGGTGGTGCTCTGCCCGGCCAGGTGGCCGGCGGTGCCGAACAGCGCCTTGAAGAGTGGAATCAGCACGACGATGGTGAAGCCGTCGAGCGCGGAGGCGAGCAGGGTGGCCGCGAGCGCGAGCAGGTAGCGGCCCGGGTACGGCTTGACCGTACCGAGTAACCGGCGCGCGGTGCCTGCTGGCATGCTGGAAAGTAGTGCGGCGGTGCGGCAGTGCGGCAGTGCGGCAGTACATTCCCGCTGTGCCTCCCAACATTCTGATCGTCCGGTTCAGCTCGATCGGAGACCTTCTGCTCACGACGCCGCTGCTTCGGGCCTTGCGGGTCCGGCATCCGCAGGCCCAAATCACGTTTGTGACCAAGGCCTCCTACGCGCCGCTCATCGACCAAAACCCGCGGCTCAACCGGGTCATCGGCTGGAGGCCGGAGCGCGGATTACGGGCGTTGGTTGGTGAGGTCAGGGAGGTCGGTGGGGTCGCTGGCTTTACGCACCGGCTCGATTTGCAGGACAATTTCCGAAGCCGCGCGTTCCGGTGGATGGTGGGCGGACGGTGGACTACCTATCCCGAGCACCGAGTCGCTCGCACCGCACTGATCCGGTGGAAGCGCGACTGGTATAGCGACCGGCGTCCGGTTGCGGAGCAGTATTTCGACGCGGCCCGGGGCCTCGACGTGGGGCCCGATGCCGGATCGCTCGAGATCTTCCTTCCGGGCCCGGCGACCGTGGCCGCGGAGCAGTTCTTAAGAGGGGCAGCGCATGGCCATTGGGCAAAACATGGCGGTTTGGGGCTAAGCCGACAGCTCATCGCACTTGCGCCAGGGACCGCACATCTCACCAAGCGATGGCCGGCCCATCACTGGGTGGCGCTCGCCCGGCGGCTGGGGGAGCAAGGCAACGACGTCGTCGTGCTGGGTGGGGTCATGGACCAGGCAGCCGGGGAGGAGATCGTGAGGTCGGTGAGGTCGGGGGGGGCAGCAATGGCGGGCGGAGCGGCGAGCGCGGCGGGGCTCGACCTCGCCACCACCGCAGCACTCCTGATGCGGTGCCGGGCCCTCGTGGCGGGCGATACCGGCCAGATGCACCTCGCGACCGCAGTGGGCACGCCAGTGATTGCGCTGTTCGGACCGACCGTGGAGGCGTTCGGGTTCACGCCCTATCATGCCAAGGCCGCCGTGCTCCAGCGCGACCTCCCCTGCCGCCCGTGCAGCTCCCACGGCGGCCCCGCCTGCCCTCTGAAGCACCACCGCTGCATGCAGGATATCCAGCCGGGCGACGTGCTCGCGGCGCTCAGGAAGCTCCCCCGATGAGCCCGCTCCCCCCGGCCGGAGAGGGAGGCAGCGCAGGAGGAACCCCGCTGGTCAAGCTCATGGCCGAGCTGCCCCGGGGACCGCGGCGGGACGGCGCCTTCGCGCTCTGGCTCACCGTGCGGGTGGCCGAAGATCTCCTGCTGGTACCCCCGATTCCGGAGCGGGCGGTGCGCCGGCGAGTGGCCGCGCTGGAGCACCGCTTGTCGAGCCTGGTTCTTCCGGCGCCGCTCCGGCGCGCGCTGGTCGCCGCGCTGACCGAGCTGGGGGGAGGCGAAGCGGGGCGGGAGCGGGCCGCCCTGGTGCTCCAGCAGCTCATCGCGCCGGCGCGTGAAGTCCTGGGAGCGGACGCGGGGGAAGCGCTGGTTGGGGCAGCGAAAAGAGCCAGGATCGAGCATCAGAGGTGAAGGATGAGGGACACCTCAGCGTGACATCTCCCGGCCGCTTCCGCATATTTCCCACATGGCCGGCCACAGCAAGTGGAAACAGATCAAGCATAAGAAGGCCGCCGCCGACTCCAAGCGTTCCGGCGTGTGGGCCAAGTGCATTCGCGAGATCACGGTGGCGGCAAAGGCCGGGGGTGGCGACCCGGGCGGGAATCCGCGGCTGCGCACCGCGATCGATGCGGCTCGCGCAGTCAACATGCCGAACGACAACATCGAGCGGGCAATCAAGAAGGGTACCGGCGAGCTGGCCGGGGAGAGCTACGAGGAGGTCACCTACGAGGGATACGGCCCGGGCGGCGCGGCGATCCTGATCGAGGCCACTACCGATAACGCCAACCGCACCGTCGCCGAGATCCGCCATGCGTTCAGCCGCCATGGGGGCAACCTGGGGGCGGGCAATTCGGTGGCCTGGATGTTCGACCGGAAAGGCCAGATCTATCTCGATGCCACCCGCTATCCCGAAGACCAGACCCTCGAGGCGGCACTGGAGGCGGGCGCGGAAGACTTTACCCGCGAGGGAGACCAGTACCTGGTGACGACCCAGCCCGGCCTTTTCCACGCGGTTCGGGATGAGCTCAAGGGCAAGCACTACGGGCTCGAGTCAGCCGAGCTGGCGATGGTGCCGAAGAGCAGCGTGCGAGTGGAGGGCTCCGACGCCGCCAAGCTGCTCAAGTTGATGGAGGCACTGGAGGAGCTCGACGACGTGTCGAAAGTCTCCTCCAATTTCGATATTGACGCGGCAACCCTCGCGGAGGCTGGAGCCTGAGCCCGCCCCGCGGATGAGAGTCCTGGGGATCGACCCGGGCACCGCCACGGTCGGCTATGGTGTGGTGGAGCGCCTGCCCCAGCGGGGGGCTTCGGCGCGGCTGCTGGAGTGCGGCGTCCTTCGAACCCGGCCCCGGCAATCGCTCGAGCTCCGACTCGCCCACATTCACGACGGCCTGCGGGAACTGATCGAGCGACACCGGCCCGACGTACTGGCGGTGGAGAACATCTTCTACGCGGCCAACATGCGGACCACGATGGTACTGGGCCATGCGCGGGGCGTGATCCTGCTGGCCGGGGCGCAGGCGGGGCTCGTGATTGCCGAGTATTCGCCGGCCGTGGTCAAGAAGACGGTGGTGGGTCGCGGCGCCGCGCTCAAGCCCCAAGTCGGATACATGGTGGCCAAGCTGCTGCAACTGGCGGCCGCGCCAGAGCCCGCGGACGCGGCCGACGCGGTGGCAGTGGCGCTCACCCACCTGCTCACCAACAGAGGGCCGGGGGGGGCGGGGAGGGCGGGTCGCAACGGCCAATGATCGCCGCGATCACCGGAACGCTGACGGCGCGCGAAGGCGATGCGATCGTCGTTCAGACCGAGGGCGGCATCGGGTATCGCATCTCGGTTCCCCTCGGCGTGTACGAGCGGCTGCCATCGCAGGGCTCCCGGTGCACGCTCCATACCGAGTTGGTGGTGCGGGAGGATGGCTGGACGCTGTACGGCTTCGATTCTCCGGGGGAACGGGCGATCTTCCAGCGGCTGCTCTCGGCCACGGGCCTCGGACCGCGGCTCGCGCTGGCCATCCTCTCCACGCTGGGGCCGGACCGCGCGGTACGGAGCATCCAGGGGAAGGACGTCGCCGCGCTCAGCACGGTGAGCGGGATCGGAAAGAAGCGGGCCGAGAAGCTCATCGTCGAGCTGTCCGACCGCTTCGCGGATCTGGCACCGGGGCCGGTGCCTGCTGGCACTCGGCCGGGCGACGAAGCGGCCCGGGCTCTGGCCGCGCTGGGGTACTCGCCGGCGAGCGCCGACGAAGCGATCCGCGCGGTACTCGCGGCCGGGGGGGCCCCCGCAAGCAGTGATGGAGTGGCGGCGCTGGTGAGGCGGGCGCTGCAGCACCTCGCCAGTCGATAAGTCGGTAGGTCGGTAAGAGGGAACCAACCATGGGAGTGAACCCGTGACAACGGCAGTTTCCACCAGCCCGCACGTGACCGCCGAGTGGCAGTGTACCCGCTGCAACTCGACCAACCGGAAGTTCGTGGCCGCGAGCACGACCCGGACCATGGATCGCTGCCTGTCGTGCCACACGAAGCACGAAGTGACCCGGGGGGAACGGCCGGTGCGATGGAACGCACAACAGCGGTGAACGGTGAACGGTGAACGGTGAACGGTAAACAGTGACGCCGCTCGAGATTACCACTCCCGCGGCGCTTCCGGAGGAGAGGGGAGCGGAGGCGGCGCTCCGGCCCTCGCGGCTCGACGAGTTCGTGGGCCAGGAAGCGGTCAAGTCCTCGCTCCAAATCGCGATCGACGCCGCGAAGGGACGGGGTGAGCCGCTCGACCACATCCTCTTCTTCGGCCCTCCCGGGCTCGGCAAAACGACGCTGGCGACGCTGCTCGCCAAGGAGATGGGGGTGCAGCTCCGCACCTCGTCGGGGCCGGTGCTGGAGCGCCCGGGCGATCTGGTGGGCCTGTTGACCGGGCTCAACCGGGGCGACGTGCTCTTCCTGGACGAGATCCACCGGCTCCGACCCCAGCTGGAGGAGTTCCTCTATCCCGCGATGGAGGAGTTCCGGGTGGACGTGCGGATCTCCGACGGGCCCAACGCGCAGACCATCCCGATGACGATCGAGCCGTTCACCCTGGTGGGCGCCACCACGCGGTTCGGCCAGCTCACCCCGCCGATGCGGGCCCGGTTCGGGATCGTCGAACGGCTCGGCTTCTACCCGCCGGAGGACCTGGCCCGGATCGTTCACCGCTCGGCCGGGATTCTCCGGGTCAGGATCGAGGCGGCGGGCGCCGAGGAGATCGCCCGGCGGAGCCGGGGGACCCCCCGGATCGCCAACCGGCTGCTCCGGCGGGTGCGGGACTTTGCCGAGGTGAAGGCCGACGGGGTGGTAACCGTCGCGGTGGCGGCGGAGGCGCTGGCCCGGCTCAACGTGGACGAATTCGGTCTCGACGACATGGATGCCCGGATCCTCACCACGATCATCGAGAAGTTCGGCGGCGGTCCGGTCGGGCTCGGCACCATCGCCGCGGCGGTGAGCGAGGATGCGGGCACGCTCGAGGAGGTCTACGAGCCCTATCTGCTGCAACAGGGGTTCCTGGAGCGGACCCCGCGGGGCCGGGTCGCCACCCCGATCGCGTATCGACGCTTCGACATTACCCCACCCAAGAAGACCGATGGAGGGCAGGCCGCGCTGTTCGATGCTTAACACGCAGGCGCCGCACCGCACCTCGGATTTCGAATACCACCTTCCGCCCGAGCTGATCGCCCAATTCCCGACCGAGCGCCGGGGGGAGAGCCGGCTGCTCGTGGTCGGGCGGACCGGCGGGCGGGCGGGCGCGGCGGCCGGGCGGGACCTTTCCTTCTCCGACTTCCCTTCCCTGATCGCCCCGGGCGACGTCGTGGTCCTCAATACCACGCGGGTCCGGCACGCGCGGCTCCTGGGCCGCCGCCCTTCGGGCCGGCCGGTGGAGGTGCTGCTGATATACCCCGCGGCCGACCAGACCTGGGTTGCCATGGGCAAGCCGGGCAGCGCGCTTCGGCCGGGCCGGCGGATCGCGCTGGACGATGGAGGTCGGATCGGGATCGAGACCGTGGAGGTGCTGGAGGAAGGCTACCGGCGGGTGCGGGTCGTTGGCGCGAGCGCCCAGGAGGCGATGGCCCGGTTCGGCCGGCTGCCGCTGCCACCCTACATCGAGCGGGATCCTACCCCGGAAGACGAGGTGCGGTACCAGACGGTATTCGGGGAGCGGGAAGGCAGCGTGGCCGCGCCCACCGCGGGGCTCCATTTCACCCGGGAGCTGCTCGCCGAGATCGAGCAGCGGGGGGCCCATCTGGCCCGGTTGGATCTCGAGGTGGGACCCGGGACCTTCAAGCCGGTTGAGGAGGAGGACTACACCCGGCACCCGATGCCCACCGAGCGATACGAGATTCCCGAAGCGCTCGCTACAACGGTCGCCGAGGCGCGGCGGCGGGGCGGGGCGGTGTGGGCGGTGGGGACCACGGTGGTGCGGGCGCTCGAGTCCGCGGCGCTTCGGGACGGGGCCGTCCGGGCCGGGCCGGGCGAGACCGGGCTCCTGATCGCGCCGGGTTATGGATTCAAGGTGGTGGACCGGCTGCTCACCAACTTCCACCTGCCGCGCTCGACGCTGCTGCTGCTGGTTGCGGCGTTCGCGGGTTACGACACCACGATGGCGGCGTATCGCCATGCGGTCCGGGAACGGTACCGGTTTTACAGTTACGGCGACGCGATGGCGATTCTGTGAACAGCGTCAACGGTCAACCGTCAACAGTCAACGGGCCCCCCACCCACCCCTTTGGCTTCGCGGTGGAGCACACCGACGGTTTCTCCCGCGCGGGCCGGCTTGCCCTTCCCCACGGCGAGGTCCTCACCCCCGCGTTCATGCCGGTGGGTACCCATGGCGCGGTCCGCGGACTCCATCCCGAGGAGGTGGAGCGCGCCGGGGCCCAGATCATCCTCAGCAACACCTATCACCTCCACCTCCGGCCCGGCGAGGCCACGATCCATGCCCTGGGCGGGTTACACCGGTTTTCCACCTGGAACAGGCCGATGCTGACCGACTCGGGCGGATTCCAGGTGTTCTCTCTGGCCGGACTCCGCACCATCTCGGAGGAGGGGGTCGAGTTCACCAGCCACATCGACGGATCGGTTCGCACCCTGACTCCCGAGTCATCGATGGAGATTCAATGGGCGCTCGGTGCGGACATCACGATGGCGTTCGACCACGTGGTGCCGGGCCAGGCCTCGCCGGAGTTGGCCGAGGAGGGAATGGAACGGACGCTACGGTGGCTCGACCGCTGCAAAGTGCGGCACGCTCAACTCGGGGACGGGGCGGACCCGGCGGACAGGGCGGACGTAAGGCAAACTCTCTGGCCCATCATTCAGGGCGGGATCCACGACGAGCTCCGGCGGCGCTCGCTGGAAGGCACGCTGGAGCGCGGGCCCTGGAGCGGGCTCGCGATCGGCGGGCTGTCGGTGGGTGA
>DATECI010000133.1:0-7641 GCA_035286985.1 Gemmatimonadales bacterium | reverse complement strand
CGGCCCTCAGACCACGTTCTTCCGTCCCCTGGTCAACACCCGGGACGAGCCGCATTGCCAGGAGGGGCGGCTGCACCTGATCTCGTTCGACAGCACCCTCGCCCCGACGGCGTGCCTGCTCCGGGTCGGGGTGACCCAGCTCGTGCTGGCCATGATCGAAGCCGAGCGGGTCAATCCCCGCCTCGCCCTGGATGACCCGCTGGCTGCGCTGCATGCCTGGAGCCACGATCCCCGGCTCGAGCGGAAAGCCAGAATGACGAGTGGGAGGCGGGTGACCGCGGTCGAACTGCAGTTTCAGTTCCTCAATGAGGCACGGAACTTCGCCGCCCGGGGAGGGTTTGACGGGATTGTGCCGCGGGCCGGAGACCTGCTCGACCTCTGGCAGGACACCCTCGAGCAGCT
Organism: Gemmatimonadales bacterium; assembly: GCA_035286985.1. Classification (GTDB taxonomy): domain Bacteria; phylum Gemmatimonadota; class Gemmatimonadetes; order Gemmatimonadales; family GWC2-71-9; genus JABFSM01. The sequence goes on along the minus strand of DATECI010000133.1, from coordinate 7,239 downwards.
GGCGCGGCGGGACTGGCCGGTCCTGGCCCGGCGGCTCGATTGGGTGATGAAGCTCGCGATGCTGGAGCGAGCCCTGGCCCAACGGCCTGACCTCGACTGGTCGGCCCCGGAGCTCCAATACCTCGATCAGCTGTACGGCAGTCTCGATCCCCGGCAGGGGCTCTTCTGGGCCTGGTCCCGGGCCGGGCTCGTCGACCTGGTGGTTCCCGAGGAGCGGATCCGGCACTTCTGCACCGAGCCGCCCCCGGACACCCGGGCCTGGGGCCGGGCCATGCTGCTCCGGGAAGCCGGGCCGGACCGGATCGCCGAGGTGGACTGGGACGGGATCGGGGTCCGGCTCCACCCCGGGGCCGGCACCCGGACCGTCCCGATGCCTAACCCGCTGGGCGGGGGCCGGGAGGAGTGGGGAGCCCGATTCGCCGCCGCGCTTTCCCTGGAGGACATGCTGGAGGGACTCTGGGCCCGACCGGCCCTGGCCAGGCCGGAAACCGGCCGTCCCGCGGCCCTGCCGACTCAAGGGCAGCGGCTGCTTCCGGCCCATAACGAGGACTCGAGACCATGGAGGACGATATGAGTGAGCGTCAGCGCCATCACCCCCCCGAAGACAACAACGGGGCCGGCGGCTCCGGCCCGGTGACCGGAGGAGGGAATCTGGGCGAGCTGCATCGCGCCGGAGAAGACCTGCTGGCCGCCGGGGACGAGGCGATCCGGCAAGCCCTTTCCGGCGACAGCGAGGCCTTCCTCCGCGCCAACCGGCAGAAGGGAGGCCAGTAGTGCCGATCCGGACCCTGATGGGGGTGGAAACCGAGTACGCGATCACCGGAATCTGGCAGAACGGGACAGCGGCGGACCGCGCGGGGTTGATCGAGTCCCTGTTCGCCACCGCGCGGAACGCCTGCCCCCATCTTCGGGACAGCGGGACCGGCCTGTTCCTCACCAACGGAGCCCGGCTGTATCTGGACCGGGGGCACCACCCCGAATTCGCCACGCCGGAATGCGGCGATCCCTGGGAGGTCGTTCGCTACGTCCGCGCCGGGGAGGCGCTCATGCTGGATCTGGCCCGGAAGGTCAAGGAGCAGCAGCCCAAGCTCCGGGAGTTCTCGGTGTTCCGGACCAACGTGGACTATGACCGCAGCGGGACCACCTGGGGCTGCCACGAGTCGTACCTGCACCGCCGGGACCCCCGCGAGCTCCCGGCCCAGCTGATCCCCCATTTCGTCACCCGGATCATTTATGCCGGCGCAGGCGGGTTCAACCCCATGGTGCCCGGAGCGGAGTTCACCCTGTCTCCCCGGGCCTGGCTCCTGCCGAACGTGACGGCGGTGGATTCCACCGGGGAGCGGGGGATCTTCCACATCCGGGACGAGCCCCTCGCCAAAGTGGGCTGGAACCGGATGCACGTGATCTGCGGGGAGAGCCTGTGCTCCGACCTTGCCGCGGTCCTCAAGATCGGGACGACCGCACTGATCCTCGCGGCGGTGGAAGCGGGCCGGCGCCCCGGCGACACGGTGCGGCTCCGGTCGCCGGTGCAGGCGATCCGTACTGTCGCCTCGGACCCGGAGGGGCGAGCGGGCGTCGACCTCGATGGGGGTGGACGTCTCAGCGCCTGCGAAATTCAGCGCCACTACCTGGCCGAGGTGGAGGCCTGCCCTCCGGAGCGGCTGCCCGCGTGGGCCGGGGAGCTTTGCGCGCTCTGGCGAACCCAGCTCAACGAGCTCGACGCCCGATCGGTTTCCCTGGACCGCAGCCTCGATTGGGCCATCAAGCGGGCGCTCTATCAGCGCTGGGTGAGGGACCGGATGAGCTGGCGCACGGTCCAGCAGGCCGGCGAGCTCCTGGAGCTCCTCGAGCGCACCACGGCCCGGCTCGAGGTGGGGCCGCTCAATGTCGTGGCCGCGCTCTCCGGTGATGCCGGGGCAGAGCAGCAGCTCCGCGAGCTCGCGCCGATCCTCAAGGCCTTCGGCGCGACCTGGAGCGACCTGAGGCTCTTTCTCCGGCTGCGAAACGAGCTCTACGAGGCCGACGTGCGCTTCGGGCAGCTCGGCCCGAGCGGAATCTTCGAACAGCTCGATCGGGCCGGGGTGCTGAATCACCGGATCCGGGAGGAGGGCCCGGCAATCGATCGCCGCCGCCAGCCCCCGGCAGGGCGAGCCCGGCTCCGAGGGGAATGGATCGAGCGGATCTGGCGGCAGGGGACGGCACGGCAACACCGGAGCGACTGGACCGCGGTGTGGAACGAGGTGACCGGGAGCACCCTCGATCTGACCGACCCGTTCGTGCGGTCGGCAGAATGGCAGTGAGAAAACTGCCCGGGCTTGCCAACTGCTGATTCAAGGGCTACTTACAAGCTGGCGGAGCCCCTCTTGGAGAGCTTCCGTGACCATCTCGAAACCCGCGGCCAGTCACCCCGGAACGGCGGTGACGATCCCCCGGCCCTTCACGGCCTACCGGGGATCGGATCCGTACGTGTTCGTGAGCTACTCCCATGCGGACGCCAAGGAGGTCTTTGCCGAGCTCGCCTTCCTGCGGGACAAGGGTTACCGAGTCTGGTACGACGAAGGGATTGAACCCGGCGCCGCGATCTGGCAGCAGACCATCGTGGAGCGGATCAAGGCCTGCGATTTTGCGCTGGGGTACTTCTCCCCGGTGGCGATGGGATCCGAATACGTGGTCAAGGAGATTCTCCTGCTCCTGAAGGAAAAGAAGCAGCTGGTCACGATTCATCTCAGCGAGACCGCGCTGCCGGCTGCGCTGGAGCTGGATCTGGTCGCGGCGCAGGCGATCATGAAGTACGAGCATCTCGAGGCCGAGTACTTCAAGAGATTGCTGACCACGCTCCCCGCATCGGCCATCGAAGTCACGCCCCCGGTCGGCCCGGAGCAGGACTTCAGGGCCGAGATCGAGTTCCGGGTTAGGAAGGCCTTGGGGTGGAGCCGGGAGCTGGCCGATGAGCTGACCCAATTCGGAGAGCTGCTGGGACTCGAGGCGGAGCGGGTCCAGACGGTCCTGGCCGACTCGCTCCAGACCCTCGGGATCGACGCCGACTACGACAACCGGCTGGACCAGATCCGCAAGCTCGCCGCCACCCTCGTCACCAGCGGCGAGATCACCCCCGAGCGCCGCCGGATTCTGGCCAACCGGGGCCAGGCGCTCCGCATTCCGCCAGCCCATTGGGAGAGCGTCGTGCAGCAGGAGGCGGCCCGGCGGGCCCGTGAGCTGATCGCAGCGGATGGCGCGGCCGAGGCCAGTCACCTGCTGGTGTCGGCGGTCGGGGAGGTGGTACCCCAGAGCGGGGAAATCCGCTCGCTCCTCGAAGAGCTGGAGCAGGGGCGGCAGGTGACACCAGCGCTCGTAGTGGAGCCCGCTCAAGGCCCGGTGGCGGAGGCTGCCGCCTCCCCGGCCGCGGTGGAAGAGCGGAGTGCGCGGCTCGCCACCGCGACCCTGGGGGAAGCTGAGATCCGGTGGATCCGGATCCCGGCAGGGCTCTTCTTGAGGGGCTGCCCCGAAGAGTTCGTCAAGTACGTGGAATCCGAGTACCGGGTGGAGGCCGATGCCTTTCGGACCTACCCGGTCCGGACCGAGCCGCTCGATGATTTCTGGATCTCCCGCACCCCAGTGACCAACGAGCTCTATTACGCCTTCATCAAGGCTACCGGCCACCGGTTTCCCGCGGGGTGGAGGGGGACTAGTCCTCCCTACCCCCGTGCCGAGGGAGACCGGCCGGTGACCGGCGTGACCTGGCAGGACAGCGTGGACTTTGCCCAGTGGTTTGGGGCCCGGCTGCCAACCCGGGCTGAAACCGAGAAGGCCTGCCGGGGGACCGACGGCAGGCTCTACCCCTGGGGCAATCAATTCGATTCGGCCCGGTGCAATACCTCCGAGGCCGGGATCGGGGCGCTGACCCCAGTGGAGCGATACCCGGAGGGGGTCTCTCCATACGGGGTGCTCGACCTGGTGGGCAACGCCTGGGAGTGGGTGGCCGACGAAAAGGACCGGCTACGGATGACGGTGGGGGCCTCGTACGAGCGGATCGGCGAGATCTATGGCGCCGGATTCCTCGACCTGAGCCGGCCTCCCGAGTCCTCGGCCAAGGACCTGGGATTCCGGATCGCCTGCAACAACCTGGGCGATCTGAAGGGTGCAAGCCTGAGCTTCGACGACGCCGGCTAAGGAGGTCTTGCCGATGGCGATGGATACCAAAATCATGAATCGTGGGAAGCGCATTCCAGTGGTGGCCTTCTTCGGCACCAAGGGAGGGGTGGGGAAGACCACGATTTCCCGACGCTTCGCCGAGATGGTCACCCTCGCTCCCAGCGCACCCAACGTGTTGCTGGTGGACGGGGATGTCTATCACCGCGGCATGACGATCGAGGTGACCAAGACGCTTCCGATCTCCTGCAAGACGGTTCACGACTACATCGCCTCCCGCAACACGTCGGATGTCGAAGGGATGGATCTCACGGCGGTGGTGAGGGGGCGGCGGCCTGATTCAGGACATCTGTTTTTCATCCCCGCATCGCTTCCGGAAGCCAAGCAAGTGTACGACGAGGGCGCCAAGACGGCTCCGGAGCAGATGCTCAAGATCCTGCAAGAGATGGTCGCCTCGGCGGCAAACCAGTACCGGTGCGACTGCGTGGTGATCGACTGCGGCCCGATCATCGACCGGTACACCGCCGGGGCCTCCATGCTGGCCGACCGCGCCTTCATCATCGGGCTGAACGAGTCAATCTCGTTCACCTCCCTGAAGACCTACCCCAACCAGATCCGGGATCACTTCCCCGAATTCACTACCGCGAAGATTCGGGTCATCATCAATCGGGTCAACGTCTGGGAAATGCTGGAGCAGCGGAAGCTGAGCGAGGACATATTCGCCGCAATCCCGGATTTCAAGGCCGTGGTGGAGGCCAGCGAAGGTCTGGCCGAGACCGACGCGATGCAGATGATGTTGTTCGAGGACCACATCACCCAGATCGTCGAGAAGACCTTTCACGGCGACCATCCGGAGCTGGTGCCCGAGCGAAAGAGCGCGTTGCCGCCCAAATGGAACGACCTGCTGGATCAGGCGCCGGAGCTCGACAAGACGCCCAAGATACGGCGGCTCGGTACTTTGCAGCTCCTCCTGCCGGTCGGGCTCCTGGTCCTGGTGATCGGGGTGCTTTTCTTCCTGGGCGGGTCGAGCGACCGCCACCGGGCCGAGCGGTCCCGGCAGGCCGCAGCGCTGGTCAGTTCCCTCGAGGGCGCGGTGGCGGCGGCCGAGGCGCGCGACCCCCAGTCGGCCGGGGCGGCCCGGGATGCGATGGCCAAGGCTCGGGCGGTAGATCCCGGGAATGAGGAGAGCTGGAACCTGGCGGTCGAGGCCAGCCGGGTGGCCGGAGTTACCGAGATTCCGGCGCTGGTCCGGGGGGACACCGGCCGCGAGACGATGGGCCTCGGGATCACACTGGGAGGAATGCTGCTCAGCGGAATCGGATTCTTCATCTGGCGAAGCCGGCGCACCTACCTTGGGGCGATTCGCGGGATCCGCAAGGGCGGGGCAGAGTGGATGATGGCGGAAATGAAGAGCAAACGATCGGCGCGAAAGACCTTCGACGACCTGCTCAAGGCCGTTGGCTAGCGCATCCCCGGAGAGGAGCTGGGCATGAAACGAGCGCAGATCATCATCGGTTTGGTCATGGGCACGGTCATCATCCTGGTGATCACCAATCTCTCGACCGGGACGATGAACCCGTTCGAGGTGTTCCGGGGGGAGAACCTGCTGCTCAAGATCCTGGTGGGCTTCTTCCTGGCCGTCATCGGGCTCAACCTGCTCAACCTGCTGTTCGGCCAGAACATCTATAAGGACAAGGTGTGCGCGGTGGACGGCAAGGGACTGATGGAGTTCGCTTCGGTTTACGGCCCCCCTATGAAATGCGTGTACTGCAAGCGGTACTTCCATAAGAAGTGCTTCCAGGCCAATGGCGGGACCATGCGAGGGGGATGCCGGAAAGAGCCCTGTCCTTCGGCCTTCTCCACCCCATAGGGACTGCCCCAGTGAACCGGGGGATCGGGGGAAAAGAGCCGGGGGCACGCAGACCCGCGAGCCCGGCGGGGTCCGACTTCGGGAGCGAACAGCAGGACGAAGTCTTCCAGAACCTGCTGGCGCTGGTACTGGCGGTCGCGGCGACCCTGGTCGTCTATCTGGCCCTTGCGGTGGGGTTCCAGGTCCCCCCTCTCGCCGGGATCCTCGGGCGCGCGCCCGACACCGGGCTTCCCTGGTCCGTCGCGGTCATGCTCTCCCGGGGGCTGCTGCAGCCCCTCAACTTCTGCATCTTCGCCGTGGGCGCGAGTCTCCTCATCGTACGGTTCTGGACTCTGCGGCGGGAGCACCAGGCCTTTCGGAATGACTACATCGCCAGCCTGGCAGCGGCGCGGGGCGCGCCGGACGGGCTGGTGATCGGAGAAGCGGAGCGGGGACAGCCGCTGCAAGCGGTGCGGCAGATCGCCGAGGAATACCCGGGCACGCTACCCCTCTTGATCCGGCGCCTCGAGGCGGGCAGCCAGCGACTGGCGGAAGGGGGCGATGCCGCGGAGGTCCTTGCGGTCATGCAGGCCGTGGCCGACAATGACCGGAAGGTCACCGAAGGCCGATACACGCTGATCCGGTATCTCACCTGGCTGATTCCCACGATCGGATTTCTGGGAACCGTCATCGGGATCGGCCAGGCGATCGCGGGATTCTCCGGCGTCATGGCCCAGGTCGGGCGGGGTGGCGGCGAGCTGCAGGCGCTGCTCCAACCGCTGCTCGGCTCGATCTCAAGCGACTTGGGGGTCGCCTTCGACACCACGGTCCTGGCGTTGCTCTTGAGTGCACTGATCGTGGCGCTGGCATCGGTGGTCCAGAGCCGGGAGGAGGGACTGCTCTCCTCGATCGATGATTTCGCGGTGCGGCGGTTCGCGAGCCGGATTGCGGTGCCGGACGTCGGCACCAAGCAACTGGGCGAGATGCTCCAGGGAGCGCTCATGGGGCTCGCCCAGATGATGAGCCAGGATCGGCAGGGCCAGGGCGAGGAGGGAGGCGGCTTCCGGGACCTGGCTGGGCTCCTCGCCGCGCAGGGTGAACAAACCCGGAAAGCGATCGAGGCCATGACCGCCGCCGCGGAGAAGATCTCCAAGGCCACCGCCGGACCGGGACGGTCGTGAGCCATGGCAGGGGGAGGCGGTGGAGGCGGCGAGGGCATGGTGAGCCTCTCGGCGCTGGAC
>DATECI010000132.1:0-5966 GCA_035286985.1 Gemmatimonadales bacterium | reverse complement strand
CCGATCTTGCCGCGCGGCGGGTAAGCGCGCGGTCCATGCGGCCAATGGATGTGCTCAACGCGCTGCCCGACGTCTGGCGGCGGCTCGATCTGGTGCGGCGGATGCCGCCGCCGCCCCGGCTTCCCGTATTGCACGAGCTTCCCGCGCCGTTGCGGGTGTGACCCGGGTGACCTCCACGCCATTGGGCCGGGGCCGCGAATTCGATCGGATCCGCGCGATCGCCGCGGCGCTGGGTCCCCGGGCACCGGAGCTCGGCAACGATTGCGCGTTCATCAAGACCGGGGACACGACGCTCGCGCTGACCACCGACGTCAGCGTGGAAGGAATCCATTTCCGGCGGGAGTGGCTTTCGCTCGAAGAAATCGGCTGGCGAGCCGCGGTCGCCTCGCTTTCCGATCTCGCCGCGGCTGGGGCGGACCCGATCGGGGTGCTCGTGGCGCTCACCGTGCCCGGGGGAGAGGGTGAGCCAACCTTCACCTCGGTGATGTCGGGGGTCGGAGACGCCGTGGCGCTGGCTGGGGGAACGGTGTTGGGGGGCGATCTGTCGCGTGGCGAGGCGATTTCCCTCGCGGTGACCGCCGTCGGCGCTACTCCCCGGCCGATGCGCCGGAGCGGCGCGGGTCCCGGAAACGACGTTTGGGTGACCGGGGCGCTGGGCGGGGCGCGCGCCGCAGTGGCGGCCTGGAACGCGGGACGGGAGCCCGATCCGGGCGCTCGGGCGCGGTTTGCGCGTCCCGAGCCGCGAATTAGCGCCGGGCGCTGGCTTGCCGCCCACGGCGCCACCGCCATGCTCGATTTGAGCGATGGTCTTGCCGGCGACGCCGGCCATCTGGCCGCGGCGTCCCGGGTTACGATCCGCATCCAACTCGAACGGCTTCCTTGCCATCCAGCGGTCCCGGCCGAGGCCCGCGCTGCCGGAGAGCCAGCCCCCGTTTTCGCCGCCAGAGGGGGGGAGGACTACGAGCTCCTGGTCGCCCTGCCGCCCGAGGTCCTCCCGGATGCGGGGATCGCCCTCACCCGCATCGGCCGGGTCGAAGCCGGTGATATCGGAGGGTCCGTGCTCGAGCTAGGGGGCCACCAGGTTTCGCTCGCAAGCTACGATCACTTCGCATGATGGCCACCGTGCGGTACCTGCTCTCCTTTGTCATCCATATGGGATGGTGGGGGTCGAGGGTGGTCATCGCCGCCATCTTTGGGGTACGGCATCGTCCCGGCGGCATCTATGACCGTGCCGGCCGGAGGTGGGGGCGGGGGATGCTGCGCGGCTGCCGGATCGGAGTGCGGGTCGAAGGGCGGGACCGGCTCGACCCCGCAGTGCCCGTGGTGTACATCGCGAATCATGCTTCCGAAATCGACATCTGGGCGTTGCTGGCGGAGCTTCCCGGGACGGTCCGTTTCGTCTACAAGAAGGGCATGGACTGGATCCCCCTCATGGGGCTGGCCATGCGCAAGGCCAAGCATATTCCCATCAAGCGCCAAGCAAAATCGCTCGCGTTCTCCGCCTACAATGACGCGGCCAAGCTGATCCGGAGCGGGGTCTCGGCGGTGGTTTTCGCGGAAGGCACTCGGTCCCGTAATGGGCGGCTGCAGCCGTTCAAGAAGGGACCGTTCGTGCTGGCCATCGCGGCCCGGGTTCCCGTAATTCCGGTGCTCTGCGAGGGCACCTTCGAGCTCATGCCCAAGGGGAGCTGGAGCCCGAAGCCGGGAACGATCACGCTCCGGATCGGAGAGCCGATTCCGACCGAGGGATTGAATTACGAAGAGCGCGGCAGCCTGGCCGATCGCACCAGAGTCGAACTGGTGAGGATGGGAGCCAGGGAGTAAGCGATGAGAGGCTTCCGCCACCTTACCCCGCCAGAGAGCTAGTGCATCGCCGGGCGAGGCCCTATTCTTCCTCTCCAATCCGTGCTCCCCAGCTCCCTGGCTTTCTAGAACTCAACCATGTCCACCATCATCGAGGTCCACGCCCGCGAAATCCTCGACAGCCGGGGCAACCCGACGGTCGAGGCCGATGTCGTGCTGTCGAGTGGGGCCCGGGGGCGCGCCGCGGTGCCGAGCGGCGCTTCGACCGGGGAGCACGAGGCCGCCGAGCTGCGGGACGGCGATCCCAAGCGCTACCTCGGGAAAGGCGTGCAGGAGGCGGTCCGGAACGTCAACGAGGTCCTGGGCCCGCGGCTCGAGGGCATGCCGGCAGGCGACCAGATCGCGGTCGATGCCGAGCTGATGGAGACCGACGGCACCCCCAACAAGGGCAAGCTGGGCGCCAACGCCATCCTGGCGGTTTCGCTCGCGGTGGCCCGCGCCGCGGCCGAGGATGTCGGGCTGCCGCTGTACCGGTATCTTGGTGGCCCGATGGCGCGGGTTATGCCCGTTCCCATGATGAACATCCTCAACGGGGGGGCTCACGCCGGCAACAACGTGGATCTCCAGGAGTTCATGGTGGTGCCGATCGGCGCCGATAGCTTCCCCGAAGGGCTCCGGATGGGGGTCGAGGTCTTCCATCACCTGAAGCAGGTCCTGGCCAAACAGGGACTTTCGACCGCGGTAGGCGACGAAGGCGGTTTCGCCCCGACGCTGGGCTCCAATGAAGCCGCGCTCGATCTCATCATGCAGGCTATCGAGGGAGCCGGGTTTCGGCCGGGGCAGGACATCGCCATCGCCCTCGACCCGGCGGCGTCGGAGTTCTACCACGAGGGGGCTTACGTCTTCCGGAAGAGCGACGGGAGCCAGCGGAGCGCGGCCGAGCTGATCGACCTCTACGCCAGGTGGGTGGATCGCTATCCGATCGTCTCCATCGAGGACGGTCTCGCCGAGGACGATTGGGAGGGATGGGGGGCGCTCACCCAGCGGCTCTCGCCTCGAGTCCAGCTGGTGGGCGACGATCTCTTCGTGACCAATGTGGACCGGCTGAGCCGCGGCATCGCGGAGGGCATTGCCAACGCGATCCTGATCAAGCTGAATCAGATCGGCACCCTCACCGAAACCCTGCAGTGCATCGAGCTGGCCCGGGGCAATGCCTACGGGGTCGTGATTTCGCACCGGAGCGGGGAAACCGAGGATACCTTCATCGCCGATCTCGCGGTGGCCTGCGGTGCCGGCCAGATCAAGACCGGCAGTGCGTCGCGGAGCGACCGGACCGCCAAGTACAACCAACTGCTCCGGATCGCGGAGGAGCTTGGCGACGTGGCCCACTACCCGGGTCGGGACCTCTACGCCCTATGAAGCGGTCGCGCTGGCTCATTGTGGTGTTGGTGCTTGGCGCCATCGTCTTTGCCTTGCAGGCCGGGGAGTACAACACCTTTCATTGGTGGTCGCTCCGAGGCCGGGAAAAGGCGGAACGGGAGGCGGTGGCCGCGCTGCAGCGGGAAGTGGACAGCCTGACCGGGGTCAAGAAACTGGTGGAAACCGATCCCGCCACCCAGGAACGAATGGCCCGGGAGCTCTACGGAATGCTACGGGAGGGAGAGTGGGAATTCACCATCGTGCATCCGGAAAGCGACAAGTGAGCCGGAGCTTCGAAACCAGCGGGCGACACCTGCGGTTGCCGACCTAGAGAGCTGGGGGGGCGTTCGCGCCCCGGTCCCCGTTCCGAGTCCGGGCGTTCATGACTGGCCAGACAGAGAAATCCTCACCATCTTCTAGTGGCAGGTGCCGACCCGTACGCCGGCATCGGCTGTCTCTCTGCGCGGAGGGCGTGATCATGTCACGGTCCGTTCGTTTGGCGACCACCATCTTGGCGGTCTTCTCCCTACAAGCCCTGCTGCCGGCCCTGGCCGAGGCTCAGCTCGGCGGTCTCGTGAAGAAGGCCAAGAAGGCGGCGGAAGAAAAGGTCGAAGGGACGTTGCCGTTCACGCCCCTGCCGGCTCCGGAATTCACGGACCGGGTGCTCGAGATTACCGGGGATCGACTGACCAGGTTGCTCAAGGGGTTCGCGGCCGAGGCGGCACATGCCAAGACGGCGGTCAAAGAGTACGAAGAACAGGTCAAGAACGCCGAGGCCCAAGCGGCGGCCTACGAGAAGGCGAGGGAGGCCTACAACCGGGACTCGGACGCATATCAGGCGTGCGCGGCCAAGTTCCGTGAGGCGGAGATGAAATCGTCCGCGGCTACCGAGGCGGCGGTGGAAAGAGTGTTGGCGGAAATGAACAGTGAGGAGTTCGAAACCTACATCATGCGGCTGGCCGAGCGGGGCGAGAAGATCGCCCTGGCCGTCCAAGCCGGCAGAAACGACCCGGCCAGCATTCGTGAACGGGAGGCCTATCAGCGGGAGGCCGCCGTCATGGTGAAGGAGCAGCAGCGGCGCATGAAGGTGGCAATGGCCGGGATCTCGGCCGAACAACAGCGGGCCCGGACCGAAAACCCCCGGCTGGTGCAGGCCTGCGGTCAGGAACCGAAGGCGCCGCAGCAGCCCAACTCAGGCGTAGGCGGTGCGGAAGGAGTCCTGCTTGGACACGGCGCCAGGGCTGCCGGTTTGGATGGGGAAGTGGCCTCCACACCGGAGAGCGTCGAGAGCTATAAGATCATGCGCGAACGAGTGCTCAACTGGGTTGAGGAGAAGCAGCGGCCCTCTCGGATGGGGTTCTCTTCGGACGAAATCAAGGTGCTTGAGTCGCAGGCAGGCGCCGTTAAACAGGTGGTGAGCGATATGAAGAAGGCGGGAGTGCCGCTCTGATGCGGTTTGCCACGGCAGGTCTCCTGGTCGCCCTGCCGACTGTCCTGCCGGCGCAGTCCGGAGTGAAGCAGGAACTCGCTGTGAAGGTCGAAGGACGGTGGGTTCCGTGGTGGCAGAGCACCGCCCAACCCGAGCGCTGGACCGGCCCCCTGCCGCTCGTCGCCAATGCGGTGGCATGGCGGCCGGCCGCTCCGGGAGTGGAATGGGGTGAGCTTTCCCTCCAGGGAACGGGGGAGGCCTGGCGGATCCGGGCCATCCTGGTGCGGATCGAGCCGTCCAAGGTCCAGTTCCGCATGGTGGTGCCGCCCCGTCAGACCAATGGATTCGCGGGGCGATGGAGCGTGAACGACGCGCCCGACGAGGCGGTGGTGGCTCTGAATGCCGGCCAGTTCACCGGTGGGCCTTGGGGCTGGCTTGTGAGCGCTGGAATACTCCGGCAGTCCGCCGGCAAAGGGCAGTTGGCACCCGGCGTGGCGTTCACTGCCGCGGGACAGGCCTACTTCCTCCCCCCTGACAGCCTGAACTCCACGCCCGGAGTCATCGAGGGGTTTCAGTCGTACCCGACCCTGCTGCACGGCGATGGCCTTGTCCCGCGAGCGCTCCGCGAGCCCGGCCTGGGGGTTGATCTGATCCATCGCGATGGGCGACTGGCTTTCGGCCTCCTCCGGGACGGCCGGATTCTCATCGCGTTGACACGTTTCGAAGGGCTCGGTGGGGTGCTGGAAATCGTTCCGTTCGGTTTCACGACCCCCGAGATGGCGGCGATCATGGGGGCGCTTGGCTGCGCTCAGGCCGTCCTGCTCGACGGCGGTATCTCGGGTCAGTTGATGTTGGTGGACCGGGGCCGGCGGCGGCAGTGGGCTGGCCTCAGGAAGGTGGCCGTGGGACTGGTCGGGCTGCGGGCCCCGGGGCAGTCGGACCCGTCGGTGCGCCCGTAACTGGCTCAGCCGATCCGTGCGAGCACGCACGGTTCCGCGATTTTCGCCGGTCGTCTGCGAGGATGCCGTTCACTGAGGGCTGCGAGCGGGCGGGGAGGTCTGAAAGCCCAACGGCAGCGGGGTAAACTGCTGATAGAAATAGGAATAGGAGGATGGGCCGATCCAGCGTTCCCGCGGCACGTCCCTCCCGTCGGACCCAAGCGACCGCTACTTTTGGGCGTTACGGCAGGGTAGCTCAGGTGGTTAGAGCGTGGCACTCATAATGCCAAGGTCGCGGGTTCGAGTCCCGCCCCTGCTATTTCCTTCCGTTGACTAACTCCAGATGGTTTCCGAGAGGCTTTCCTGATGGTTTCCCA
>DATECI010000131.1:0-2426 GCA_035286985.1 Gemmatimonadales bacterium | reverse complement strand
CTTCGCCGCCCTCAACCTGGGGCTGCTCCTGGTCCTGGGCGTGTTTCGCTACTACTTCGCGCGCTTCATCGAGCACCGGGAGATCGAACACATCGAGGCGTTCTTCCTCTCCGCTGTCGTGATCCTCGGCGCAATCGCTATGCTCTGGTGGTTATTCCGCCAACACCGGTTCGACGCGGGCATCCTCATCCTTGTGGAAATAGGGATCGTAATGCACTTCTGCGGCACCCTCGTGCTGATCGATGGCGGGCGGCTGTACGACGCACAGGTGCTGGGTATCCGCTACGACAAGTACGTGCACTTCGTAAACACCTTCACCACCACCCTTTTGGTGAGCCGCCTGTTCGAGATGCAGCGGATCGCGTTCACCCTGGTCAACCGGGTCTTCCTGCTCATGGTGGTCCTGGGTCTGGGCGGGTTGTTCGAGATCGTGGAATACGTCGCGGTCCAGACCGTCTCGACCAACGGGGTGGGTGGGTACGACAACAACATGCAGGATCTGATCGCCAATCTCTGCGGCTCGCTCAGCTTCCTGATCCTGAGTCCGGCGTTCGCGCGCCGCCCCCGACCAGAGCGAGGGGCCGACGGCGGGTAGGGACAGGCCACCCCGCAGCACCAGGGCTGGTACCCATATGAACCGGATCTTCTTTTGCACCACCGGAGCATTGATCGCGTCCACTCTGGGCGGCTGCAGTTCGCCTCGGAACGCCCCCTCCCCACCACCGGATCCGAGCTCCGAGATCCGCGCGGCCCTTTCCGCTTCCGCCGAGGCGTTCAATCGAGGTGACCTCGATGGTCACCTCGCGATCTATGTGGAAGACGCGACCATGATGACCGGGACGGGTCCTCGGCCCGGGCGGGACCGCATCAAGGCAGGATTCTCCACGAAATACTTCGGGCCCGACGGGAAGCCGTTCCAGCAGTTGGCGTTCGATTCCCTCGCGGTGCACCCGCTCGGGGAGGATCACGCCTACGTCATCGCCCGGTGGTCACTCACCGGCGGTGGCCGTCCCGATCTGGGGGGCTGGTTCACCCTGATCTGGCAAAGGCGGCTGGAGGGGTGGCGGGTGCTCCACGACCATACCAGCTGAGGTCGGGGGCGTCTACTCCGGCTTCTTCGGGCGCGCGAGCGACCGGTAGTATTCCTCCACCAGCGCGCGGTACTCGGCCGGCGCCTGGGAAGGTGCCCCCACTGCGGGGCCTTTCTCTCCGACCTGCCCCAGGGCCCGCCAGAGCCGGAATTCCCAGGTCTTGAGCCCCTCGATGACAGCGGCCTGCAGCTCCTCGACCCCTTTGGGGTCACTGAGCGCACGGTCCGACTCGAGCCGGCGCAAGCCACTGATGGCGCGATCCAGCTCCGCCAGATCCACCCCTTCGCGCGCCAATTCCCGGCGCAGGGCTTCCGCCGCTTCCCGGCGCAACCGGAATTCCCGGCTGAATTGGCGGGTTTGTTCGCCGCTCAGCCGGCCGCCGGGCATGCCGCCACTACCGCCACCCTGTGGGCTCGCGTCTCCTAACCCGCCCCGGTTCTCCGGCCCGGACGCACCGCCGCCACCCTGACCTGGCCGTCCCGGCTGACCCTGTCCCTGCTGACCCTGTCCTTGTTGACCTTGCTGACCCTGTCCCGGCTGGCCTTGGCCTTGCAGCACTTGCTCCCCGCCCTCTGCCCCCCTGCCCCGCTGCCCATCGGCCATCCGCTCTCGCAGGGATTCGAGCCCGCGCACCAGCTCCCGGGCTCGCTCCAGGGCGCGATCCCTACGGCCCTCGGCCGACTCGGAGAGGGCGCCCGCAGCCTCTCGTAACCGCTCCGCCGCCTCACCGAGATTCTCGGTGATCTGCTCCTCGAACCGGCGCGCATAATCCGGTGAGGTGCCCCGCATGACATCCTTGGAGTAGAGGATTCGATCGCGGAGCCGCGCCTGCTGGATGCCCTCGGCGGCCTGCCCGACCCGACCGGCCGCACCGGGCTGTTCCCGCCGGGCTTCCCGGGCGGTCCGCTCCGCGTCGGTTTGCAGCCGATCCACCTCGGCCGCCAAACCTTCCTTCCGCTCGTCGAGACGGCGGAGCCGCTCGCTCCGCTCGGTGCCGGCTGTCCCCAGCTCGCTCACGCCTTCGGCGATTTCCCGCTGGCGCCCCGCCAAGGCCTGGGCCCGCCGCTGCAGCTCCCGGATCCGGTCGCTGAGAGCAGAGGTCCGGGAAGTCTCCAGATTCCGGGTCGCATTCTGGAGCCGATCGAGCGCGGTCCCGCCTTGCGCGGACGCGTTGGCAGATTCGCCCGCGGCCCGGCGCATCGCATCCGCGGCCTCCCGAAGCTGCCGAGCCGCGTCGGCAAGCTGGGGCTGATTCCGCTCCCGCGCCAAACGCTCGAGCTGGCGAGCTTCCTCTTCGGCCTGCCGGGCCAGTTCGCGCTGGCCACTGCCTCCTCC
>DATECI010000130.1:0-5442 GCA_035286985.1 Gemmatimonadales bacterium | reverse complement strand
GCCGTCGTGCGGGGCACGGTCCAGCGCTACAATCCGGATGTTCCGCTCACCTTCACCGGCTCTCCGGTCGCCGGGGAGCAGAGCCGGGTCGAGGTGACCCGGCGCATGGTGCAGATCAGCGTGGACGTGCGGATCCTGAACCAACGGGAAGGGAAGGTGCTCTGGGAGCGCACCGGGATACTGGTTCAGGGCGAGTACGAGCCCGGGCGCGAGGCCGAGGGCCGCAAGCGGGCCCTGGATAAGCTCATCAATGACATCGTCGAAGGGGCCCAGTCGCAGTGGTGAACCGCGGTCGGGGCCGGCTTGGCTGCCTCTTCGCCATCCTGGTGGTCGCAGTAGCGCTCTACTACGGCATTCCGGTGGTGCAGGCCTACTGGGATTACTACAAGCTCATCGACGAGATGCGGACCAGCGCCCGATTCGCCCCGACAACGTCCGATGACCAGATCCTCCGCCACCTGCGCAGCGTTGTCGACGACCTGGAGCTGCCGGCCGAGGCCAAACTTTTCACGATTCGGCGGACCGATGGCCCTAGTCGGGTCACGATCCGCACTCGGTATCGCGAGGTGATCGAGCTGCCCTTCCACCAGCGGACCCTCACTTTTCGGCCGACCGCCGAGGTTCGGCAATAGGTGCCGCGGCCTGATGGGAGAACGCCCGATCAGCTGCGCCCGCTGGTGCTCGAGCGGGGGGCCAACCCCTATGCAGAAGGGTCTTGCCTGATCCGGGCCGGCGGAACCCTGGTGCACTGCACGGCCAGCGTTGAGGAAGGGGTGCCGCTGTTCAAGAAGGGAAGGGGGGAGGGGTGGGTGACGGCGGAATACGCCATGCTCCCCCGTGCCACGGTGGAGCGCACCCCGCGCGAACGGCTGGGCCCGGGGGGGCGGAGCCATGAGATTCAGCGGCTGATCGGCCGGTCCCTCCGCGCTGCCATGGGGACCATGCGGTTCGGCGAGTACACCATCCGGGTTGACTGCGACGTGCTCCAGGCCGATGGCGGCACCCGCACCGCGGCCATCACCGGAGGGTGCGTGGCGCTGGCCGACGCGTGCGAATGGCTGGCCCGGAGGAGCGGGCTGCCCTCGCCGTTTGGCGCTCTGGTGGGGGCGGTCTCGGTGGGCATCGTGGACCGGGAGGTCCGGCTCGATCTTTCCTATGTCGAAGACCGGGACGCCGAGGTGGACGCGAACGTGGTAATGCGATCCCCCGGCGAATTCGTGGAGGTGCAGGGCACCGCGGAGCGGGGAACCTTCTTGCGCGCCGAGCTCGACCGGCTGGTAGACGCCGCCCAGCGGGGTATCCTCGAGTTGTTCGGAGCGCAGCGCCGGGTCCTCGGCTGGTGAAGCTGCTCGTCGCCACCCGCAGCGGCGGAAAGCAGCGCGAAGTGCGCCGACTGCTCGAGGATTCCGGGCTGGAAGTGCTGTTTCCGTTGGAGGCGGGAGTGCTTCCCGCCCCGCTCGAGGAGGCACTCGAGCTAGGCGACAGCTTCGCCGCCAATGCCCGGGCCAAGGCCGAATACTTCGCGCGCCAGACCGGTCTTCCAACCGTTGCCGACGACAGCGGGCTCGAGGTGTTTTCGCTGGGGGGTGAGCCAGGGGTTCGGTCCCGCCGCTGGGCCGGGGCCGAGGGAAGCGATGCCCAGGTCGATGCGGCCAACAACGCGCTCCTGCTCCGCCGCCTCGCGGGGGCGCCGGAAGCGAAGCGCCGGGCCCGGTATCGTTGCGTGCTGGTACTCTACCGGAGCCCGCGAGCTTTTCCGGAGACCTTCGAGGGAGTCTGCACCGGCCGGATCGTGGAAGAGCCCCGTGGTGCCGAAGGGTTTGGATACGATCCCCTGTTCTTTTCCGACGAGCTCGATAAGACCTTTGGCGAAGCCCTGCCGCTGGAGAAGGATGCGGTGAGTCATCGCGGGCGCGCCTTCCGTGCCCTGCGGGAAGCGCTCTTAGCTACCCGGGAGAGCTGAAGTGCCCGAAGCGATCGTCCCCCAGAACCGGCTCCGCGCCAAGCTTGCCGAAGGCCGTACTGTGGTCGGGACCATGCTGGTGGAGATCCGGCAACCCAGTGTGATGGATCTGCTGGCGAACGCCGGGCTCGATTTCGTGCTGATCGATTCCGAGCATGGCCCCTTTTCTATCGGGACGATCGCCGACCTCAGCCGGGCGGGGCGGAGTGCCGGGGTCACGCCGATCGTCCGGATCCCCGAGCTGACCTACTCCCACATCACCCAGCCACTCGACGCCGGCGCCCAGGGAATCATGCTGCCTCGGGTGACCGGTCCGGAGCAGATCGCGTTCTGCCTGGAATGCATGAAGTACATGCCGCAAGGCCGTCGGGGCGTGGTGCTGGCGCGAGGCCATACCGGCTTCCGCGCCGGGCCGCTGACCGAGACCCTGGCCGCGATGAATCGGGAGACCTTCCTCGTCGTCCAGATCGAAACCGCCGAAGCGGTCAGCCGGCTGGAGGAGCTCCTCGCGGTGCCGGGCGTGGATGCCGCGTTGGTAGGGCCTACCGACCTTTCGGTCGCGCTTGGGGTCCCGGGGCAGATGGATCATCCCACGCTGGTCGCGGCGATCGAGCGAGCGGTGGCTGCTTGCGAGGCGCACGGAGTGGTCCCGGCCATCCACACCAACGACGTGACCATGAGCGCGGCCTGGGCGCGCCGGGGAATGCGGATGGTGAGCAACAACAGCGAGGCGGGCTCGTTGATGGCGGGGGTACGCCAGGCGGTCGGGGCGATTCGGGGGTAAGCGATACCCCATTACCTTCAAGTCACGGGGCGTAGCTCAGCCCGGTAGAGCGCCTGCTTTGGGAGCAGGAAGTCGCCGGTTCGAATCCGGCCGCCCCGATCGCCGCACCGGCATTTCACCGGCGAGTTTCCGCAAGAGAACGAACAGCTCCTGCTTCGGCCCTTCCAACCATTCCTCACGAAGCTGCTCGAAGGCCGAATCCCCCTCGCGCCGAAGCCGCCGGGCGAGCGCAGCGAGCCCCGATCGAGCCCCCGGAGGCGACGGGGGCACCGAAGGAGCGGATGGATCGGTCCCCGGCCAGGGCAAGAGGTCCCGGCTCAACCCATGGGCTCGGTCGGCACTCGCCTCGACCAGCGCGAGCCGCAGTTCGTCGGCCGCTCCATGGGCGTCGGTCACCGCTCCGAGCCGCTCCTGCAGCTCGCGCAGCCGGGTTAGGATATCGGAGTCCTCAGGTAACTCGCTTGCGAACGGCTCGAGCAGGTAACGCACCCGCTTGGCTGCGATCCGGGCCAAGTGGATCTCCTGCCGGTCCGCCATGGTGCGCACCGCGGTAAGCGCATGTTCCAGCGCGGCGGTTTCGCGCCGAATCAGCTGGCGCAGGGCGTATCCCGCCGGGAGCGGGTGAGCCGGAGGCCGCAATACCGCCGAGGGGCCCAGGGCCTTCCGAAGGTCGGCTCGGAGGGGAGAGGATCGCTTGGCGATCCGGTTCAGCATCAGATCGTCGGCATAGGCTCTCCGCCGTCGCAGCTGCGCCGCGAACCAGACGGCCCCGCTCTGGTGCCGAGGAGTCAGGGTCGCAGTCTGGGCATCCGCCCAGGCCAGCAGCACTTCGATGTTGCGGGATTCATTTGTCGCCCGCATCAGGCTGCGCAGCCGGCGGCGGGAGCCCCGGGGAACCCGGGCTAGCCAGGGACGGAAGGCCTGAAGGAGGCTCCGCAACCTCCGGAGTGCCACCCGGTAATCGTGGAGGGCCTCGGCCTCGTCAGGAAGACTCTCCAGGCCTCTCCGGCGGACGAGCCTCCGGCCCGTCCTGACCCAGCGGTTGAACTGATCCCAGGTGACCCGGTAGGCCACCTCGGCCATCGAGGTCTGGAGCAGGGGCGTGGCATCGGCCATGTTCAGTCAATCCGCTGGTCTCCACCAACAATACTTCTAACACCGATTCCCTGGAGACCGGGGTGGCCAAGAGGCTCTTGGACAGCTGGGACAGGACGGTGGAGCCATGCTACCTTTCACTGCCGCGCCCGTAGCTCAGTTGGATAGAGCATCAGCCTTCTAAGCTGAGGGTCGTGCGTTCGAATCGCACCGGGCGCATTCCTACCGTCCGTTCACTTGCACCCAGCTTCGTTCGGTGAGCGGTACCCCTCGGGCCGCGCTGTTGAGCGCGGCGTCGACCGCGCAATTGGAGTAGGCCACCACCGGAGTCCCTCCGAAGCTCGTCAGGTCTCCCAGGTCCACGTTCTCCGCCAGAATCGCGCCGGTCACCTTGGAGCTGTTCGCGGTGGTGATGACCTTGCCCCGCACCAGCACGATCCCGGTGAATTCGAAGCCGCCCTGCATACGGAGGTCGCCCTCCACCAGCAGGATCCCCTGGCCGCGGCCCCCGGTCAAATGGAGGTCGCCCGGGCTGTAAATGATCGGCAGGTAGTTGTAGCACTCCGATACCGATCCGCCTCCCCGAGCCGGCTCTCCCCAGTTCATGGGGTTGGAACGGTCGCATTGAGGCGGGCTTCCGGTCACCGTGGGGGTCATGTCGTTGTAGGTGCCGGGCGCGAGGGTAAGGGTCGCCAGCGGCTGAATGGCCAGGAAGGGTACGGTGAATACGGAGTCCACGACTTCGGGATCGTGCTCCACGATCGGAGGGTCACCATAGATCTGGGGCGTCCCGCTCTGGGTGACGACATCGTTGGTCCGGATACCCGCTACGTCCGCCCCGGCGCACACCGGCCAGCCGTTCGGGCTGGCGTTGCGGCCGTCAATCGTGGCGTTGCCTCCTACCCTGGTGTTCCCTCTCGAGGTCACCGCGGCGTTGATGTCGATCCAGGGAAACAGCAGCTTGCCCATTCGGGCCAGCACGCGGGTAGCGATCACTTTGCCGGTCTGGTCCACCTTTTCCCCCCGGGAAGTGATGAGGTAAACGCCCCCACTCATCCGGCGCACGGTCTGGAAGTATCGCTCCCGGGTACTACCTGGTACGGGAAAGGCGACCGGCTGGAGCGAATCGCCTCCGACGTCATAGCCGTTCCAGGACCCGTTCCAGGACGCGAACGCGGTGGTGAGTCCGCTTTCGGCCGCTTCGGACGCCTGGGCGCTCCACAGCGCGTTGCGGCCCGAGCCCAGCTCCACCCGCCCGGCAAAGAACGTCCCCGTGATCAACCCCCCGATCACGATGATCGCGACTAGCGCGATCAGGAGTGCCATGCCGCGCTCGTCCGAGCGAATCGTCGTGGCGCGCATCAATTCCGAAGCCTGATTCTCAGAGTGAGCGAATCGGTCGGGGCAATGACCCCGCCGTTGCCGATGCCCACCGGCCGTTCGGTCACGCCCCGGAGGGTGATCAGGATGGAGGTGACCGCCAGCGGGTTGCCGGTGAGGGCGTCGTCCTGATCCAAATAGCGGAAGCGGACTCCGTTCCACGGCACGGGACCGGTGACCGGTACGAGGCTCTCCTCGCCAAAGCCAATCGAGCGAATGC
>DATECI010000129.1:0-4162 GCA_035286985.1 Gemmatimonadales bacterium | reverse complement strand
TGGTGTGGTGACTGCGGTCACCCTAGCACATCTCTCTGATCTGCATTTTGGCCGGGACGTCGACCTGACTCAGGTCGAGGCCCTCGAGACGCTCATTCCGGCACTGGCTCCGGACGCGATCGTCATCGCGGGAGATCTGACCCAACGGGCCCGGCATGGCGAGCTGCAACGCGGGCTCGCCTTCGCCCAGACGCTGGGGCGGGTCGCGCCGACCCTGGTCATCCCGGGGAATCATGATGTCGAGTGGTGGCGGAGCCCGTTCGGGATCCTGGGCCGCGCCCGGCGCTACCGGAAGTACCGGCGCTACTTCGGCGACGACCTGTCGCCCCGGCTGGAGATCCCCGGCGCGGTGATCGCGAGCGCTCTCACCAGCCACGGGGTGGCCTTCGGCTCGATGACCTGGAATCTCAACGACCTCGCGGTGAAGGGCCATCTTCCCGCTTCCGAGGCGGCCCGGGTGGCGCGCTACTTCCAGGCCGCGCCCCCTGGGCTGGCCCGGATCGTGGTCGTGCACCACAACGTGCTCCGGGGCGCGATCTCCCGCCGGATGGGAATGGCGCGGTGGGGTACCGCGCAGCAACGGCTCCGGGCTACCGGCGCGGATCTCATCCTCTGCGGTCACGATCATCAGGAGGGAGCTGGCCAAGTGGACGGAACCGTGGTGGTGGCCACCACCAGCGCTCACACTAGGGGCAGAATTCGGGGGGGACGCCCCTCGGCCTTCAACGTGGTGACGATAGATCAGGATTCGATCGGGGTTCAGCACCTCCGGTGGGAGCGGGAAGGCCGCCGCTTCGTGCCATCCGATCTGGCGCGCTTTGGCAGAGTGCGGGTGGCGCGTTGAACGGGGAACGATGAACTCAGTTCACTGTTTTCCCGCTACCGGTTACCGTTCACCGGTGACGCTTCACCGTTCGGAGTTCTGATGTCTTTCGAGGGCGTGGATTTCTACCGGCTCGACGGCCTCCTGTCCGAGGAAGAGCGCGCGGTGCGGGACACCGTCCGGGCCTGGGTGGACGAACACCTGATGCCGGTGATCGGCGACTGCTACATCGAAGGCCGGTTTCCCAAAGAGCTGATTCCGGGCTTGGCCCAACTCGGGGTGCTCGGCGCGAACCTCCCCGAGGAATACGGCTGCGCCGGGCTCAATAACGTCGCCTACGGCCTCATCATGCAGGAGCTCGAGCGGGGCGACAGCGGGATCCGGTCGTTCGCCTCGGTGCAGGGGGCCCTGGTGATGTATCCGATCCACGCCTTCGGCTCGGACGAGCAAAAGAAGCACTGGCTGCCCCGGCTGGCCGGGGGCCTCGAGGTCGGGTGCTTCGGACTCACCGAGCCGGACTACGGCTCGAACCCGGCGGGGATGATCACCACGGCCCGGGAAACGAAGGACGGCTGGGTGCTCAACGGTACCAAGATGTGGATCACCAACGGGAGCCAGGCGACGGTCGCCGTCATCTGGGCCAAGACCGGGGCGCCCGATGACGTCGCCTCGATTCGCGGGTTCATCGTGCCGACGTCCACCCGCGGGTACGCCGCCAAGGACCAGAAGGGCAAGCTCTCCCTCCGGGCCAGCGATACCAGCGAGATCCACCTCGAAGACGTGCGGCTTCCGAAAGACGCCATTCTCCCCAAGACCGGCGGCATCAAGAGTCCCCTGTCCTGCCTGACCCAGGCGCGGTACGGGATCGCCTGGGGCGCGATCGGCGCCGCCATGGCGTGTTATGACGAGGCGGTGCGATACGCGAAGGACCGGGTGATGTTCGGCAAGCCGATCGGCGCCACCCAGATCCAGCAGGTCCGGCTCGCCGAGATGCTGACCGAGATCACCAAGGCCCAGTGTCTGGTGCTCCAGCTCGGGCGGCTCAAGGACGCGGGGAGCATGACACCCCAGCAGGTCTCGCTCGCCAAACGGAACAATGTCAATATGGCCTGCGAGTGCGCCCGGGAAGCCCGCCGGTTGCTGGGGGCGAACGGGATCCTGGTCGAATACCACTCGATGCGCCACCTCGCGAACCTGGAATCGGTGTATACCTACGAGGGGACCCACGATATGCATTCGCTGATTCTGGGAGAGCAGATTACCGGGTTGGCGGCGTTTTAGGGCCGAGGAGCTCTCATTGAAGATCGCGGTCTGCCTCAAGCGCGTCCCCGACACCGAATCCCGCTTCACGATTGCCCCGGACCGGGTCTCGGTCGACACCGCCGGCCTCAAATTCGACATGAGCGACTTCGACGGCTACGCCCTCGAGCTGGCGCTCCGGCTCAACGAGCAGCAGGGGGGGGGGCCGGGCGAGATCGTGGTCCTCTCGCTCGGTCCGGAGGGGACCCAGGAGACCCTGCGCAAGGCGCTCAGCATGGGCGCGGATCGCGGCATCCACCTGGCGTGCGAGGTGGTGCCCTTCGACGGGTTGGCGATCGCCGAGGCGTTGGCGGCCGAGCTCGGGGCGGGGGGCCAGAACTACGATCTGATCCTCATGGGCCGGAACGCGACCGACACCGGCAATGCCACGGTGGGACCGATGACAGCCGCCATCCTCGGCTGGCCCTGTGTGACGGCGGTCTCCTGGCTCGAACTCAAGGAGGGGAAGGGCACCGCGCACCGTGAGCTCGAAGGGTTCACGGAAACGGTGGAGTTCCGGCTGCCGGCGCTGCTCACGATCGACGAGGGGATCGCCCGGCCGCGACTGCCCTCTCTCAAGGGGATCATGGCCGCCAAGAAGAAGCCGGTGGACTCCCGGCCCGCCGCGCTGGGCGAACCCCGGGTCACGGTGCAGGCGATGGAGCTTCCCCCGGAGCGGACCGGAGGGCGGATCGTCGGGGAGGGTCCGGAAGCGGTGCCGGAGCTGGCTCGCCTGCTCCGCGATGAAGCCAAGGTGCTCTGACGGTGAACGGTGAACGGTCTTACCCGTGAACTGCCTCGCTGTAGCCGAGCTTCGGAACGGCGCGCTCCGCAAGGTGTCGTTCGAGGTCGTTACCGCGGCGCGGCGCGCCGCGAACGCCGCGGGCGGGGGCGAAGTGCACGCCCTCCTGATCGGGGGGCCGGGAATCGGCGGCAGGGCAACCGAGCTGGGCCGCTATGGCGCCGACGTCGTTGCCGTGGTGGAGCATCCGGCGCTCGAGCGCTATAACCCCGAGGTGTTCGCGGCAACCGCGGCGGCATACCTCCGGGCTCATCCCTTCCGGTGCGGGTTCTTTCCCGCCTCGGCGCAGGGTCGGGATCTCGCGCCCCGGGTTGCCGGCGCGCTTCGGCTCGGACTCGCCGCGGACGTGGTGGACTTCGAGGTCAGCGCCGATGTGCTGCTGGCCCGCCATCCGGTCTATATCGGCAAAGCAATGGCCACGCTGCGTCTGGCCGGGTCTCCAGCCCTGGTGTCACTCCGGCCCGGTGCCATTGGGCCGGTCGAGGCACCAGCGGCAATGCGGGTGGAGCGGACCGAGCCAGCCCTGGATCCCGGCGCGGCGCGGGTGGCTGTTACCGACTTGGCCGAGCGGGCGGCGGCCAAGCTGGATCTGGGCGAAGCGCCGATCATCGTGAGCGGCGGCCGAGGGCTCAAGGCAGCCGCAAACTTCCGGCTGGTGGAAGAATTGGCAGCCGCGTTCGGCAATGCGGCGGTGGGCGCTACCCGGGCCGTGACCGACGACGGATGGCGCCCCGCCACCGATCAGATCGGCCAGACCGGGAGGCTGGTCAGCCCGCAACTCTACGTCGCGGTGGGGATCTCGGGGGCGATCCAGCATCTGGCCGGGATGCGCACCTCGAAGGTGATTGTCGCGATCAACCGGGATAAGGATGCGCCGATCATGAAGCTGGCCGACTATGCGATCGTCGGGGACTTGTTCGAGATCGTTCCCCGACTCACCGAGGAGATCCGAAAGGTGCGTGCCGGGCAATGAGGCCATCCATTCGACTAGCTGCCATGCCCCCGCTGGCCGTTGCGGTTCTGCTGGCTGGAGGCTGCTCGTCCGCCCCTTCGGCCCAGACTTCGCCGGTGCCGGTTCAGGGTTCCGCTTCCTCCAGTCCGGCTGAACGGGTGGTTCGCCGCGACATTCCGCTCACCAACAGCATCCGGCGCGCGTTTGCCGCGGGAACCCGCGACTCGACCGGCCGGCCCGGCCCCCGCTACTGGCAGCAGCGGGTGGATTACACCATCACGGCTCA
>DATECI010000128.1:0-2445 GCA_035286985.1 Gemmatimonadales bacterium | reverse complement strand
CAGAGGAGGAGTCCGGGTGACTTGGCGCAGAACCCTAACCCGATGAGCGGACAGGCCCCATCGAGAGTGGGATTCATCTGGGCGGTATCGCTCCGCACCGCCTGGCGGTTCTCGATCAGGAGGAACTCGTCGGGGTGGTCGGTCCTGGCATAGAAGAGGGTGTCGGTCAGGAGGCGGGGACCGGCCATGACAGTCCGGCTCGCGCCCAGGGTGTCGACCGTGGCCCAGCCGAGGACCAGGAGCGACCAGGCATCGAAGGACGAAGGGCTGTAGGGGCGAGCGTAATTGCCCGACCCCATGAGACCCCACCCGCCGATGCCCTGGGTGCTGCCGCTGGTATCGTAGAGATCGGGAAGCCCGAAGGCGTGGCCGGTCTCGTGGGCTACGGTCCCGATCCCCATGATGTTGCCGGGGTCACACGCGTTGCCGCCGCCGAGCTGCGACTGGATGGTGTAATCGTTCACCCGGATGAACTGTCCGGGAATCGGCAACCCATTGGCTCCCCGCCGCGGGGTCCGGGTGGTGAATCCACCCATGGCCGAGGGGAGGTTCCATCCCGAGATGACGAAGCGGTGGCTCCAGATTCCGGTGGGAGGCGGGTCGTTGCGCACGCACTCGCCCCCGACTTCGGGCTGGAGAAAGGTGACGAAATCCACCACGCCGTCGTCGTCGCCGCTGTTAGGGATTCCGTCGGTCCCGTTGTTGTCGAACCGGGCCCAGATAGTGTCTCCCCCGGGGCGGTTATTGATGGAGTCGAGCGCCGCGACCAGCATCAGGGCCATGCGGTTCTGGGGCCGGGCCGGGCAAGAGGTTCGTCCCGAGATGGTAAACCCGTTGCACCCGTCGGTATAGAAGGCCGCGTTGGAATCCATCGCGGCCGTCGGCAGCACCACTCCATCGAGCGTGATCCGGTTCTGCGCCAGCTCCTCGTAGAACGTGGTGATGGAATAGGGCCGGTCGCCCGAATTCCCGCACGATAGCGGATCCCGACTGAAGAGAAGACATTGGAACGCGGAGACCGGGTATTGGACCGGCCGATCCCGGTAGGCGATGGCGATAACCGGGACGTGAAACGCGCCAGTGACCGCAGTGCTGGGAAGGGCGCCGAGGATGTAGGTGAGAGGGCCCCGCCCGCCGCGGACCGCGTTCAGGGACCGAATATCTCCCTGGCGGAGCAACCGCATGCGCTCGGTGCGGACCTGCTCGGCGCGCTGGCGCCAGCCGGCGTTCCGGCTCCAGTCGAGCGGCTCAAGCAAGAGGGGCGCGGCGCTGGTTCCCTGGGCGTGCGCGGGAGGGGCGGCCGTCACGGCGCCCACCAGGAGCGCTGCAGCAAGGAAGGCGAAGCGATGCATCGTGGGGTTGGTCGACAAAGATAATTGGGTACCCGGTTGACGGCAGGTTCATTCCAGCGCAAGATTCGGACGCGTGCTTGTCCTCTCGAAATCCGTACGTTAGTTTAACTCGTTATTCCACATGGGGATGGAGGCGCGTCCCTACCCCGCTCCCGCGAGGTTTCGTGCCGACGAAGGCAGTCCAGTCCGACATCACGTTATTCGAGAAGTGTCGGCTGTACACCCGCGCCGACGAGGTCAAGGCGGCGGGGCTCTATCCGTATTTCCGGCCGATCTCCGAGTCCGAAGACACCGTGGTGGTCATCGAGGGCCAGCGGCGGATCATGCTGGGCTCCAACAACTACCTCGGCCTCACCCATCATCCGAAGGTGATCGAGGCGGCGCGGAATGCGCTGGAGCAGTATGGCTCGGGCTGCACCGGCAGCCGGTTCCTGAACGGGACACTGGACCTCCATATTCAGCTGGAGGCGGCGCTGGCGGAATTCGTCGGCAAGGAGGACTGCATCGTCTTCTCCACCGGCTACAACGCCAACGTCGGTCTGATCTCGGGGCTGGTGGGCCGCAAGGACGTGGTGTTCCTCGACAAGTTGGACCACGCCTCGATCGTGGACGGCGCGAAGATGTCGGAAGGCGGTACCATCCGGTTCAACCATGGCGACCTGACCGCCCTGGACCGCAAGCTGGAGGAGCATCCCGGCGCCGGGAAGCTGGTGATCGTGGACGGGGTGTTCTCGATGGAGGGGGACATTGCCGACGTCCCGGGGCTCGTCAAGGTGTGCCGCAAGCACGGGGCGGCGTTCGCAATCGACGACGCCCACTCGATCGGAGTACTGGGGCCCCGGGGCGACGGAACGGCGGCCCACTTCGGGCTCTCCGATGAAGTGGACATTATCGCGGGTACATTCTCGAAGTCGCTGGCCTCGATCGGCGGCTTCGTGGCAGCGTCCCGCTCGATCATCAACTATCTGCGGCACCATAGCCGGGCGCTGATCTTCACCGCCTCGTTGCCGCCCGCCAACACCGCCGGGGTGCTGGCCGCGCTCCAGGTTGTCCAGGAAGACGGCGAACGGCGGGAGCAACTCTGGGCCAACAC
>DATECI010000127.1:0-7968 GCA_035286985.1 Gemmatimonadales bacterium | reverse complement strand
GGCGCTCCCCCGCCTGGGCCGCCGACTCGATCTTGTGATTGGAGCTCGACGTCAACGAGAAGATCCCCATCAGCGTTCCTCCTTCACCAGCATTCCAGGATCGATCGATACCCCATTGAGCCGGATCTCGAAATGCAAATGCGGGGCGGTGGAGCGGCCGGTGTTGCCGCTCTGCGCGATCACCTCGCCGGCGCGCACCTGGCTCCCTTGAACCGCCAGAATCCGGGAGAGGTGCCCGTACATGGACTGGTACCCATCGGGATGCTCCACCAGCACGAAATTGCCGTATTCCGGCTCGGTTCCGGTCTGGAGAACCACCCCGCCTCCTGCAGCCCGCACCACGCTTCCCACCGGAACTGCGATATCGATGCCGGGATGTTCCTCTTCCCCGCTTCCCGGTTGGGCCTGGCCGCGGGTGACAAAGCCATGCTCGTCCAGGGGCCAGTGCCGCGGGCGGGACGGCCCTTCCTCGTAGGCCGGCGGCGCGCCGGGTCGGGAAGCATAGACCGGGGGGGCCACCGGCAGCGGGCTGCCCAGGGCAACCCGATCAGGCACGATGTCGGCGCCGACCATCTGGCGGAGCCGTTCGTAATTCGCTTCCACGCTGTCCAGCGCGGCGGCGAGCTCGCGGATCCGCTGGTTGTCGATCTCGAGGCGTTCGACGTCGCGGGTTAGGGCCGGCACCCGGGCTGCCTGCCGGACGATCGGAGCGTAGAACGCCACCCCCAGCACGATGACCACCGCGAGCGCGACCCCCGCAACCACCAGGGTCCGCAGCGCCCAGAGTGGAATCCGCCAGGTCCGGGCGTGCAGGGCGCCATCCCGCTGCACGATCACCGAAACCTGCCGGCGTCCGCCCGGAGTCATCCGTGATAGGGCTCGCCCAGGATCAGCTCGAGCACCCGGACGAGATCGTCGTTCGAGTAGTAATGGATCGTGACCGCGCCCCGGCCCCGCCGGCGGGCGGTCACCCGCACATCCGTCTGCAACCGCTTCCGCAGCGCATCCTCCATCCGGCGGATTTCGGCGCCCGGGCTTCGGCCATCCGGCTTGGGACGCCGGATCAGCTTCCGGACCGGTACGGGCCCGGCGGCTTCGAGTGTTTCGCCCCGCACCCGGGCCTCGAGATCGCGCACCGACCATTCTTGAGCCGCGCATTCCCGCGCCAGCCGGACCATCTCCTTGGAATCGGTGAGGGCGAGTAACGCCCGGCCGTGACCTTCACTGATCGCGCGCTTCTCGATCAGGCCCTGGACCCCGGCCGGGAGCCGGAGCAAGCGGAGGGTGTTGCTGACCGTGGAGCGGTCCTTCCCCACCAGTCGGGCCACTTCGTTCTGGGCGATGGTGAATTCCTGCATCAGCCGCTGGTAGCCGCGGGCCGCGTCGATCGGGGAGAGATCGTCCCGCTGGAGATTCTCGATGAGCGCCAGGGTAAGCAGGGAACGGTCATCGACGTCCTTCACGACGGCCGGAATCTTGGCCCACCCCAGCTGCTGCACTGCTCGCCACCGCCGTTCCCCGGCGATCAGCTCGTAGCGGCCGTTGTCCCGGGGCCGAACCACCACCGGCTGCAGGAGGCCCGAAGCCTCGATCGAATCCGCCAGCTCCTTGAGCAGGCCGGGATCGAGCTCGCGGCGAGGCTGGTACGGGTTAGGGCCGATCGTCCCGACCGGAAGCTCTTTGAGGCCGCCGTGCGTCTCGACGTCGTCCCGCGTCATCGGCCCGAGCAACGCCTCGAGCCCGCGGCCCAAGCGCTTGGTTTCACTCACGAGCCCAGCTCCTCTCCTCCGCTCAGTGCGGATGCAGGGACGGGGACGCCACCTCCACCGGAGCGCCGAGCTCTCCCAGTTCGGCGCGCCGCAGCAGCTCCTGCGCCACGGCCAGATAACTCTTCGCCCCCGCGGACTGGACGTCGTACATCAGAATCGGCTTCCCGAAGCTGGGCGCCTCGGCCAGCCGCACGTTGCGAGGGATCACGGTGCGGAACACCTTGGGCCCGAAGTATTCCTTGGCATCCTTGGCCACCTGGCGGCAGAGATTGAGCCGGGCATCGTACATCGTGAGCAGTACCCCGTCGATCGCGAGCCGGCGATTGAAGTTCTGCTGCACCAGGCGAATCGTGTTGAGCAGCTGGGAAATGCCCTCGAGCGCGTAGTACTCGCACTGGATCGGGATGATCACCCCGTCGGCCGCGGAGAGCACGTTGAGGGTAATGAGTCCCAGCGAAGGCGGGCAGTCGATGATCAGATAATCGAAATCCGCGAGCACCGGCTCCAGGGCCTGGCGCAGCCGGGCTTCCCGATTGGGCAAGTCCACCAGCTCGAGCTCCGCGCCGACCAGGTCCTGAGTCGCTGGGAGAATCGAGAGGAATGGTAGCTCGGCATCGCGCCGCAACACCTCGCCCACGGTGCGCCGCTCCGCCAGAAGGTCGTAGAGCGAAGGTGCGTCCCGCGTCTTGGCAATGCCCACCCCGCTGGTCGCGTTCCCTTGGGGATCGGCGTCCACCAGCAGGGTTCGGCGCTCGGCGGTGGCGAGCGAAGCGGCCAGGTTTACGGCCGTCGTTGTTTTCCCTACTCCACCTTTTTGGTTCGCAATCGCGATAGTTCGAGCCATTACGACCTTCAGCGCTAAATCATTGTATTATAAGGAATTAACTACAAACAACCGTCGAATCTTGGACTGAATGCGTATCAACAATATAGATTGGAAATGCCGATCTGTCAGGGGATTTCAGGATTTCACGTGAAACTACGTTCTATTCCTCCGCATCACCTCCACGACCAGATTCTGTAAGTCGCTCGGCGTCACGCCCGGAACCCTTCCCGCTTCGCCCAGGCTCCGAGGCCTGAGCCGAGCCAGCTTCTCCCGGGCCTCGAAGGACAGGGTAACAGCGCTCTCGTACTCCAGATCATCCGGCAGCTCGAAAGCCTCCAGCCGGGACAGTCTGGCCGCGGCCTCACGCTCCCGCTCGATATACCCCCGGTACCGGAGCTCGATCGCCGCCCATTCCACATGCCCATTCTCCTCACCCAGCTGGGCCGCGGCCATCAACGCAGAGAGGGAAATACCCGGCCGGCTGGCCAGGTCCGCCACTTTCGCCGGGAAAGTGATCTCCTCCTCCCCCGCAGCGGTGAGGAGAGGATTCGCCGCCTCGGGAGCGATCGCCGTTGTTCGGGCAAGCGCCATTACCTGATCCTCCCGCTCCAGTCGCTTCTCCGCGATTCGACGCTCCTCATCGGTCAGGAGCCCCAACCGTTCCGCGAGCGGAAAGAGCCGCCGCAGGGCATTGTCCTGCCGGAGCAAAAGCCGGAACTCCGCCCGCGACGTGAATAGACGATAGGGCTCGTCCACGCCGCGATTCACTAGATCGTCTACCAGCACCCCCAGAAACGCCAAGTCGCGTCCGAAGACGACGCGATCCCGATCCAAGGCCTCGGCCGCCGCGTTGAGCCCCGCTACGATTCCCTGACCAGCCGCTTCTTCATATCCAGTTGTACCATTGACTTGGCCGCCAAAATAGAGACCATCTACTCCCCGCACCCTGAGGCTCCGATCCAGCTGAGTCGGCGGGAAATAGTCGTATTCGATTGCATAGCCCGGCCGGGTCATCTCCACCCGCTCCAGTCCCGGTACGCTTTGCAGGAAGCGAAGCTGCACCGCCGGTGGAAGCGAAGTCGACAGACCGTTGACGTACATCTCGGTTGTGTCGAGTCCCTCCGGCTCGAGAAACACCTGGTGCCGAGCCGCCTGGGGGAACCGCACGATCTTGTCCTCGATCGAAGGGCAGTATCGAGGGCCGCGTCCGCTGATCGCCCCTCCATACATTGCCGATTCACCTAGATGCGCACTCACGATCTCCCGAAGCCGCTCGGTGGTATGGGTGAGATAGCAGGGCAGCTGGCGGGGATGCTCGTTCCGCTCATAGAAGGAGAACCAGTAGGGCTCCACCTCCCCATCCTGGCGCCGCAGCGCCTCGAGATTGACCGTCCTCCCGTCAACCCTCGGTGGCGTTCCAGTCTTGAAGCGTTCGGCCGTAATTCCAAGATTGACAATAGCTTGCGATATTTCTATCGACGGCCCTTCCCCGGCTCGACCGGCCGGAATCCGGGTCGTGAGCCCAATTCGAATCTCGCCCCTGATGAACGTTCCGGCGGTGAGCACGACAGTTCGCCCGTAATACCGGCGGCCATCGCCCGTTTCGACTCCGAGTATCCGAGTGCCTTCGAGCAGAAACCGGGCTACCGTACCCTGGGCAAATCGGAGCAAAGCCAACCGCTCGAGCAGGGTCCGCACCGCCCGTCGATACAATCCGCGGTCGCACTGCGCCCGGGGCGACCACACCGCCGGCCCCTTCGAGCGATTGAGCATCCGGAATTGGATCCGCGCCATATCCGTGGCTCGGCCCATAATCCCACCCAGCGCATCGACTTCCCTCACCACGGTCCCCTTCGCGATCCCCCCGATGGCCGGATTGCACGACATTTGGCCGATGGTCTCGAGATTCTGGGTCAGCAACAAGGTGCGCGCGCCCGTTCGGGCGGCCATGGCGCATGCCTCCGCACCGGCATGCCCGCCGCCGATCACAATGACGTCGAATCCCGAATCCGGCATGGAGGGAAGGTAATGGCGGGCTATCAGCGAGTAGCTATTAGCTATTGGCTACTAGCTAGTTATTGGATGTGCCGAAGCTAGTTGGCGCTCCAATTCCGAACGCCGGGCCTCTAACTAATAGCTAATAGTTAATGGCTAATAGTTCATGCCGTTCTAATCCACCGCACCATATCCCGGAGCGTCGCTTTCTTGCCGTAGCTCAGGATCCCCACCCGGTAGATCCGGGACGCGACCCAGACGATGAGCAGCATGCCGAGAACGGTCACCCCAACCGAAGCCAGCAGCTCGAGCGGAGCCAGCGGAGAAATCGAATAGCGAAGCGGCACCACGAAGGGCGTGAGCATCGGTACGAAGGTCAGGACCTGGGCTAGGCTGCTGTTCGGGTCTCGCATCAGCGCGAAGTTGGAAAGAAAGCCGGCCAGCACGAAGAGCATCACCGGCATCTGCATCTGCTGGGCGTCCTGGACCGTGCTGCACATCGCGCCCACCGCCGCGTAAGCCGCGGCATACAGCAGGAATCCCAGCGAGAAGAAGAGGAAGAACACTACCATCAGATCGATCGGCATCGCCGGCAACGAAAAGAGCCGTCCCCCCCCGTCTTCGACCCCGAAGGCCTGCATGATCTGGCCCTGATGACTGCCGAGGTACGCTGCGATCCCGGCCCAGATGCCGAGCTGGATCAGCGCCACGATCCCGACCCCGGTCACCTTGCCCAACATCATCTGGAATGGGGTGAGGCTGGACGCCAGTACCTCGACGATCCGGCTGGTCTTCTCCTCGATGATCGAGGTCATCACCTGGCTCCCGAAGATCAGGAGCGCGAAGTACAGGATGAACCCCATCGCATACGCCAGCACGAAGGTCGAGGCACCACTCTCTCCGGTGAGCCGGCCGCTGGAAACCTTGGTGGTGCTGAGGTCGATGCCCTGCACCGACTTCATCACCGTGGCCAGGTCCACCCCAATGCCCTGCAACCGCTTCGCGATCACGATGGGGCGCATGGTCTGCTCCAGCTCTCGCATATCATCGAAGCTGGCGACGTTGACGCCGTAGTACGCCGCCCGGCCGGTGGGGATCGTCGAGTCGCTCACTACCAGAATCCCGCTCCATCCGCCGGCGCTCTTTCGGGACAGTCCGGTGAAGGGCACCAGCGAATCCCGCACCTGGTCCGCCCGGCCTTCCGCTCGGAATCGCTGCACCGAGTACTTCGGGATGGCATCCGGGCCCTTTCCGATTCGGGCCGCCTGCATAGCGGTTTCAATCTGCTGGCCCAGATCGTCGCTGGTCGCGTCCACCAACGCGATGGCTTTCGTCCCGAGACTCCGGCTGATCAGGAATCCGGGCAGCACGACCAGGACTCCCATGAGCAGCGGGAAGAGGAGGGTGCTCAGAATGAAGGTCCGGGTGCGGACCCGCTCCACCACCTCCCGCCGGATGATTGCCCAGATCTTACGCATGGACCACCTCGTGGGCCGGGGCGACGGCTGCTTCGGGTCCGACCTTGGCGATGAAGATGGACTGCAGCGACGGCTCGACGATCTCGAAGCGCGCCAGGCCGACGTCTTCCTGGATCAGGGCGCGCAGCAGTCGGTCGGCGTCTCCGGTCGGGGCAAGCTCCACCTCGGCACTAGCGCCGTAGTCATCCACCTTCCCGATCAACCCCGGATCAGCCAGTACCCTGGCTGCGCGATCCTTGTTGCGGGTGAAGGTGAGGGCCACATGGCGGCCCCCGAACTGCCGCTTCACCTCGCCGAGCGGACCATCCACCACCGTGCGCCCCCGCGAGATGATCACGATATGATCGCACATCCGCTCGGCTTGCTCCATGATGTGGGTCGAGAAAAGCACCGTCCTGCCCTGCCGGGCCGCCTCGACCACCACGTCCTTCATCACCTGGCTGTTCACCGGGTCCAGCCCGGCAAAGGGTTCGTCCATAATGAGCAGCTCGGGATCGTGGAGCAGCGCCCCGATGAACTGCACCTTCTGCTGCATGCCCTTGGAGAGATCTTCGACCTTCTTGCTCTTCCAATCGGCCAGGCCGAGGCGCTCGAGCCAGCCCCCCGCTTTGGTCCGGGCCAGGGACCGGCGGATCCCTTTGGTCTCGCCCAGGAAGGTGAGCATGTCGAGCACTTTCATCTTCTTGTAGAGGCCCCGCTCCTCCGGCAGAAAGCCGATTCGCTCCGACAGCTCCCGGCTCGCTGATTCCTTCCCCAGAACGGCGATGCGCCCTTCGTCCGGCGTGATGATGTTCATGATCATCCGGATCGTGGTGCTTTTGCCGGCGCCGTTGGGGCCCAAGAGCCCGAAGATGCCGCCGGCGGGGACTTCCATAGTGAGCTCGTCCACCGCGGTGTGGCCGGCAAAACGCTTCGTTACGCGCTCGACCTTCACAACGCTGCTGTTCTGCATTTGGGATGTGCTCCGGTAGAGAATCGCTCGGTCAGGTAGGGAGGTAGTCTCCCGACTTCCCGACCAGCTAGACGGCGGTCCGACTGGGGGTTCGGTCCTCCCCGCCGTTTCGTGGCTGTAAAGTAAGGGTGGCGTGCCCGGGTGTCCCTGAGGCCGTGACGCTCCGCCCTACGACGACCTCGTGTTCACCCCGCCATACCGGTGGCAGTCGAGCACGATCGCGCCGGTGACGAGGACGGCGGATTTCATGACGGTGACTACTCTTTCGCCAACGCTAACCGTCATCTCTCCGGTCCGAGATCCGGTGCTGCGGGGACTTGTTTCGATGGAGGAGCTGAAGATCCTTCGTCCATCGAATGCAGGTGTCCGGGAGTTTCTTGCCAAGGAACAGCCGCGGCTCATCGACCATCAGTCCGCCCGGCTCGTCACGCGACCACCCGGGCGCGTCCCACCACTCAGCAATGGCTCGGATGTACTCCCGCGGCCACTCCCGAAGTGGCCGGAATTCCGACGGCCAGACCACCTGCTTGATGAAGTTGCTGGGGCCGATTGAAAAGCAGATGCGAACGGGGTGGTCCGCTGGAATCCGTGCCAGCGTCATGTAACGATCGCGTTTGTTCCATTTCAACCAGGTCTGGATTTGGGCCCGGCCGGACTTCCAGTCGACGATGGGCACCAGGCACGACTCCTTGACCAGTCGTGGTCTCGGTGTCCGGTGAAGGCTGACAGCGAGCATGGTGCCTTATAGAACACTCAACATGGCGACGCAAGGGCGGGAGCCCCGGCAAGGTGACCCGTCGCGGGGGCGTTCGTCATGTGGTGTCCCGATCGCGGTCGCCGAGAATCTCCGCCAGATACGCCCGCGCCTGGCCGTGGCTGGGGTCGTGCTCGAGGGCCGCGCGGTACCAGCGGACCGCGTCGTCGTTCCGGCCTTGGTTGTGCCGGACG
>DATECI010000126.1:0-6390 GCA_035286985.1 Gemmatimonadales bacterium | reverse complement strand
GGACTGCCTGAGCACGTGAAAATGGACCAAACACGGTCGCGGCGGCACCCATGCCCGGGTTTTCCGGCACGGGGGGCCGGATTAGCTGGCTGGGAGTGCAGCACTTTCAGATTAGGCTGCGAAGCGCCCCACCTCGACCCGCACCTCGACCACTCGATACCCTCCGGGTTCGGGCACCGGATGGGCACCGGCCGCTTGCCGGCGCCACCGTGCCTAACGACCCAGGTTGTTGCGGGGCTTGGAACTACGCGAATGGCCAGGGGCGGAATCGAACCGTCGACACGCGGATTTTCAGTCCGCTGCTCTACCAACTGAGCTACCTGGCCGGAGGGCGGGAATATATATGGATACTCGAGATCCGGGCCATCAGACAAACGGTCCGCGCCCAACCGTCGTTGACCAGTTACTGGTCACTGTCCCCTCGGTATATTCCTGCCCATGCGCCATCCCAAGTTCCCCAACCTCACGGTGCTCGAACATCCGCTGATCCAGCACAAGCTGGCGATTCTTCGCGACAAGTCGACCCCAGTCAAGGACTTCAAGCAACTGGTGAGCGAGATCGCGATGCTCATGACTTACGAGGTCACTCGGGATCTCCCCACCGAGGAAGTCCAGATCGAAACCCCGCTGGAGCGAACGGCCGCCCGGCGCGTAGCCGGCAAGAAGCTCGCCCTTATTCCGATCCTCCGGGCCGGACTCGGCATGGTGGAGGGCATCACCCAGCTCATTCCGTCCGCCCGGGTCGGTCATATCGGGCTCTTCCGCGATCACGAAACGCTCCAGCCGGTGAGCTACTACTTCAAGGTTCCGGCCGCGGAAACCGACCGCGATTTCTTCGTCCTCGATCCGATGCTGGCCACCGGAGGGTCGGCGGTTGCCGCGGTGACCCAACTCCTGGCCTCCGGGGCCAGCCGGATCCGCTTCCTTTGCCTGGTCGCGGCTCCGGAAGGCGTGCAGGCCATGCTGGAGGCCCATCCCAAGGTGCCGGTGTACGCCGCGGCATTGGACCGGGAGCTGAACAAGCTAGGGTACATCCTTCCCGGCCTGGGAGATGCCGGGGATCGGATCTTTGGGACACGGTGAGGTCATCAACAGCGGGAACGGTGAACCGTGAACGGCGAACCGGACCTGCCCCGCGGGCCGGAACCGTGTGGTAGGCTGTTCCCGTTCACGGTTCACGGTTCACGCATTTCAGCACGGGGCTCGATGAGCACACCGAGACTGACGTTCTGGGGCGCCGCAGGCCAGGTGACCGGCTCGATGCACCTTCTGGAAGCGGCCGGGGCCAGGGTCTTGCTCGATGCCGGCCTGTTCCAGGGCCACCGGGCCGAAGCGGCTGCGCTTAACGCCAACCTCCCGTTCGATGCCCGGCGCATCGACGCGGTGGTCTTGAGCCACGCCCACATGGACCACATCGGGCGGCTCCCTTTGCTGGTGCGGCACGGATATCACGGCCCCATCTACGCCACGCCCGCGACCCGGGATCTCGCTGCCGTGATGCTCCCGGATGCCGCCCAGATCCAGGAGAGCGATGCGGCCTATCTGGCCCGCCACGGGAAGAAGGGCCCGGCGAGCGATCCCTTGTACACCATGGCTGACGCCCTTGCGGCGCAGGAGTTGATCGTAGGGCTTCCCTATCGCCGGATTCACTACCTCCGGAAGAATCTCGCCTTCGAGTACACCGACGCCGGCCATATTCTCGGCTCCGCTTCGGTGGACCTCCGGCTGAGCGAAGCCGGCAATCGCCGGCTGGTGTTTTCCGGAGACATCGGACGCTACGGTCTCCCCATCATCCGCGACCCCGATCCACCGAGCGGGCCGATCGACACGTTGATCGTCGAGTCCACCTACGGCGACCGCGATCACGAGTCGACCGCCGGCACCGCCGATCGGCTTGCCGAGTTGGTCCGGCGGGTGGCGGGCCGGGGCGGCAAGATCCTGATTCCGGCTTTCGCGCTCGGCCGGACTCAGGAGCTGGTGTACGCCCTGCACCAGCTTTCCCGGGCCGGAAAGATCCCGGCGATCCCCATCTATGTGGACAGCCCGCTGGCCGTGGATGTGACCACGGTCTTTCGGCTCCATCCCGAAGTCTTCGATCATCGGGAGCAGCTGATTGCCGAGGGGCATCGGATCTTCGAGTTTCCGTTGCTCCGGTACGTCCGGGATGCCGACGAATCCAAGCGGCTCAATACCCTGGCCGGGCCGGCGGTGATCGTGGCTGGGTCCGGTATGGTCGAATCGGGCCGGATTCTCCATCATCTGGCGCATCACATCGGCGATTCGGGGAACTGCGTGCTCTTCGTGGGCTTTCAGGCCGAGAATACCCTGGGCCGCCGCATCGAGGAGGGAACCCGGCAGGCCAAGATTTTCGGTGACCTGCATGAGGTTAGAGCCGAGGTGGCAACGATCACCGGGTATTCCGCCCACGCCGACCGGACCGAGTTGCGCACCTGGGTGAAGCAGCTGGGCGGGCCGATCAAACGGGCGTTCGTGGTCCACGGAGAGCCGGCTCCGGCGGCGGCTATGGCCGATATCCTCCGGGAGGAAGGGGTGCGAGAAGTCGTCGTGCCGCAGATGGGAGACGGCTTCGACCTGTGACGCGGTTGCTGCGCTGGACGCTCTGGGCCGCTGGCCTCCTGCTCCTGGCCTACGGGCTGGTGTTCGGCTGGGTGTGGCGGGTGAGCCGGCTCGACCAGCGGCGCTCGGCCGATGCGATCATCGTGCTGGGCGCCGCGCAGTACAACGGGCGGCCGTCTCCGGTACTCAAGGCGCGGCTCGATCACGCGCTCGAGCTGTATCGGGCCGGCCTGGCCCCGGCAGTCGTGGTCACCGGCGGGATCGGAGCCGGGGACCGAATGAGCGAAGCCACCGTGGGCCACCGTTACCTGCGGGCCCTGGCAGTGCCCGATTCCGCCATCATCGTCCGGCCCGACGGCAGGACGACGGATGAATCCATGCGGTCGGTCGCGGAGTGGATGCACGACCACGAGCTTACCCGGATGCTCCTGGTGAGCGATCCCTTTCACATGGCGAGGCTCAGGCTCGAAGCCCGGGGAGCCGGCCTCGAGGTTTTTACGTCTCCAACCCCTTCGAGCCCGATCGTCCCGGGCAGCCGCGCCGAAGCCGGCTATCTTGCGCTCGAGGCCCTGAAGCTTCCGGTGACCGCTCTTCACCTCCTGTTCCAGAACCCCTGACACCGGCTCTACATGGCACGATTCCCAGTGCGGCTTTTCCCATCCGAACGATGACGCTAATCCAGTCGGAGCGGCAGTATGCGGGACGGGTGGTCAGTCTCGACCTGGACACCGTGCGCTTCCCGGACGGCTCGCAGGGCGAGCTCGAGATGATCCGGCATCCCGGCGCGGCGGCAGTAGTGCCCTTCCTCGACGATCCCGCCGGAGCGAACCCCCGGGTCCTGCTGGTTCATCAATTCCGGCACGCCGCCGACGATTGGCTGTGGGAAATCCCGGCCGGTACGCTTTCCCAGGACGAGGCGCCCGAAACGTGCGCGCACCGCGAGCTGGTCGAGGAAGCGGGGATGGAAGCCGGCCGCCTGGTGCGGCTCGCCACCATCTTCACGACACCGGGTTTCACCGACGAGCGCATCCACCTCTTCCTTGCCACCGGACTTACCCCGGTTGCCCTGTCCCACGAGGAGGACGAGTTCATTACCGTGCACGAAAAGCCGTGGAGTGCGATCGGAAAGATGCTCCGGACCGGCAAGATCCGGGATGCGAAGAGTTTGTGTGCGTTGATGTATGTGAATTGTTTCGTCAGAGGCTAGGGAGACTGGGGAACTCGGAATCGATGCCTAGAGTCACGTTCGATGCCTTCTCCAAACAGCTCAAGCGCGGCGAGCTTCCCTCCGTGATCTACCTGTTCGGCGAGGAAGACATACTGAAGGAGGAAATGGTTCGCGCGGTGGTCGACCGGGTGGTCGACCCCGGGCTGCGGGACTTCAACGTCGATCAGCGCAGCGCATCCCAGCTCGATCCGGAGTCGGTCGAAACGCTCTGCACGACGCTGCCGATGATGGCGGAGCGCCGAGTGGTGATCATCCAGGAAGTGGAAGCCTGGGGCAAGCGGGCCGGCACGAAAGCCGCCGTGCTGCGCTACCTCGAGAGACCGGCCCCGGAAACCGTACTCATCCTGGTCCAGGGTGCTTCCCAGCGGGAAGCGGGTCGCGAGGAAGCCGATCCCGACCTGGCTCGAATGGCCACTACGGTGCAGGTCGAGCGGTATTCCCCCAGGCTCGCCGAGAAGTGGGTCCTCAAGCGGGCCGAGGAGCGGGAGATCACCTTGACGGCGGAGGCTGCGGCCCATCTGGTTCGGGTGGTTCAGGGCGAGCTCGGTGCGGCACGCAGCGAGTTGGACAAGCTTGCGGGCCTGGGCGGCGGCGAGCCGATCGGCCTCGAGCAGGTTGCCGCAAGCCTTGGGGTTCGCCGAGGAGAGACCGCCGTCGACTGGTGCGAGGCGGTCATTCAGGACCGAATCGGGGAGGCGGCGGCCATGTTGCCGTACCTGCTCGCCCAGACCGGCGTCTCGGGGGTCGGCCTGCTCAACCAGCTCGGGACCCACCTGGTAGGCCTTGGCGTGGCCCGGGTGCAGTTCGATCGGGGAGCCCGCGGCGCGAATCTCGAGGGGGCCGTTTTCGGGGCGCTGGTCCGAGCTCGACCCGCCCGGCTGGACTATCACGCCTTAGCATCGCTTTGGTCCGGCGTAATCGAACGATGGCCATACCCCCGTATCAGTGCCGCAATCCGAGCCGCCCGCCGCGCCGATGGCCGCCTCAAGGGCACCTCCCTTGCGGACGAGCGCGGCATCCTGTTCGATCTCCTGATGGAGATTTCCCCGCTGGCCGGAGTGTCGGCGTGAGCTGGCCCAGGGGTTTCGCTCTCTCGACGCTGCTGGCGCTTCTGGTCCCGGCCGTCCTGCCGTCCAGTCACCTTGCCGCCCAGAATGACTCACGGCTCACCAATGCGGTCCGGCTGGCCCAGGACGGTATGGTGGATTCCGCCCGCAAGGTCGTTGCCCGAATCCTGGCGGATACCCCAGCCACCGATTCGATCTACCCCGAGGTGCTGTACACGGCCGGACTGCTGGCTGCGACCGAGCGCGACCGCCGCCTGGCGCTGCGGCAGGTGGTAGTAGACCACGCCCAGTCCGACTGGGCCGACGATGCCCTGCTCCAGCTGGCCCAGCTCGATTATGTCGCCGGCAACCCCGAGGGCACCGTCCTCCAGGTGGATCAGCTCATCCGTGATTACCCCGCGAGCCAACTCCATGCCAGTGCCGCACTCTGGGGCGCTCGGGCTGCAAGCGATCGGCGCGACGCGGTCACCGCGTGCCGGCTCGCCAACCTTGGCCTGGCCGTGGTCCGGAACGACGTGGAGCTTCGCAATCAACTCGAGTTCCAGCGGCAACGATGCCAGGGCCTCGCGACGATGCAGGCCGATGCCGCCCGATCGGATTCGATTGCCAGAGCTCAGGCCGATTCCGCCGCACGGGCCCGGGGTACCTCGGCCCGAGCGCGGCCGCGCCCGGGCTATTACGTCCAGCTCTCCGCCGTGGCGTCTCAATCGGCAGCGAATACGGAAATCGCCCGGAGCCGCCGCGCGGGCTATGCCGCCGCGGTTGTGCGG
Source organism: Gemmatimonadales bacterium (assembly GCA_035286985.1). Taxonomy (GTDB): domain Bacteria; phylum Gemmatimonadota; class Gemmatimonadetes; order Gemmatimonadales; family GWC2-71-9; genus JABFSM01. The sequence continues at coordinate 748 of DATECI010000126.1, read as the reverse complement.
GAAGGCGGGCTGTTCAAGATCCGCATCGGCCCCTATCCGACCCGGGCCGAGGCGAACCAGGTCATGACCCAAGCCGGTTCGCGGCTGGGCGGTAAGCCTTTTGTCGTTCGGATCCCGTGACGGTCACCCTCTCCGAGAACACCCCCCTCCTGCAGCAGTACCGCGAGATCAAGTCGCGTCATCGGGACGCAATTCTCTTTTTCCGGATGGGCGACTTCTACGAGATGTTCTTCGAGGACGCCGAGTTGGCATCCCGAGTCCTCAGCATAGCGTTGACTTCCCGAGGTGACGGAGTGCCGCTGGCGGGCGTTCCGGTCAAGGCGGCCGCCGACTACCTCCGGCAACTGATCGGTCAGGGACATCGGGTCGCGATCTGCGAACAAGTGGAAGATCCAAGACAAGCCAAGGGACTGGTACGCCGCGAGGTGGTCGAGACGGTGACCCCGGGGACCCTGCTCGAGGACTGGGTAGCGGGAGGGCGAAACAACTGGATCGTCGCGGTGGCACCAGTCGGACAGACCTCCACCACCCCCGGTCAGACTCTCCGACCGTCCGACCGTCCGATTGGCATCGCCGCCATTGATCTGACGACCGGCGAATTCCTTCTGGAAACGGTATCCACCGACGGAGTCGGCGAAGTCCTGGGTCGGCTGGGTCCTGCGGAGCTCGTGATTTCTGCAGACGAGGAATCTTCACCGGATCCCGACATTCTCTGCACCCGGCGGGAGCGGTGGGAATTCGATGCCGA
>DATECI010000125.1:0-8486 GCA_035286985.1 Gemmatimonadales bacterium | reverse complement strand
CGCGGCCGGCGAGGTGGCCAGCGAAATGGCGGTCCAGATCATCCAGAACGAGCTGGGAGCGGTGCGCGGCCTCACGGACCGCGATGCCGCGGCCCGGATGCGGACCGCGATCCAGTTGGCCAATGACGCGATATTCGAGCGCACCCTCGCCGAGCAGGACAAGCGGGGAATGGGGACCACGACCACCGTGATGGCCCTCTTTTCGCGCCGATACCTGGTCGGCCAGGTCGGTGATAGCCGGGCCTACCTGCTCCGCCGGGGCGAGCTCCTCCAGCTGACCAAGGACCACAGCTATGTCCAGGAACAGGTGGACGCCGGACTCCTCACCCCGGATCAGGCCCGCACCCACCCGTACAGCAACGTGATCACCCGCTGCGTCGGCGCCAACGAGGAGGTGGCGCCCGACATCTACTTCGGCAACCTCGAGGCCGGTGACGTGATTCTGTTGGCCACCGATGGCCTGACCGGGATGTTGGAGGATCCGCAGCTCCAAGGAATCCTCGGCTCCGAAGCGAATCCCGAAGCCTGCGTCAACCGGATGATTTCGGACGCCAACCGCCGCGGCGGCCTCGACAACATCACCGCCATCGTCATCCGGATCGATTCTGCCGAGCCTCCCACCGGCGAAGTGCCCGCAGTGAGCCGGGACCGGAGTGCTGAGTGAGCAATCCAAAGGTCATCCTCTTCATTGCCCTTGGCGTCACCGGCGCCGCCTTCCTCCTCGGCTGGGTACGCTCCGACTCGAACGCCCGGCGAGGGTTGGGCCATTCGGTTATCGGATTCGTCACCAATTTCTTCGACACGCTCGGTATCGGTTCCTACGCCCCGACCACGGCCATCTTCCGGTTCCTGAAGCTGGTGCCCGATGAAAAGATTCCTGGGACGCTCACGCTGGGGCACACCCTGCCCACGATCGTGCAGTCGTTCATTTTTATCGCGATCGTCAACGTCGACTTCGCCACGCTGGTGCTGCTGATCGGGGCGGCGGTGGTGGGGGCGTGGCTTGGGGCGGGCGTCGTCGCGCGCTGGCCCAGGCGGAACATTCAGATCGGAATGGGGCTGGCCCTCTGTGCGGCGGCGACCCTGTTCGTCCTGGCGAACTTGGGGGTAGTCCCGGGAGGCGGTGAGGCCCTCAAGCTGACCGGTACCAGGCTGGTCATCGGCCTGGTGGGAAACTTCGGGCTCGGTGCGCTCATGACCCTGGGCATCGGGCTGTACGGCCCCTGCCTCATCATGATCAGCCTCCTCGGCATGGAGCCGCGCGCGGCGTTCCCGATCATGATGGCGAGCTGCGCCTTCCTGATGCCGGTGGCGGGCCTTCGTTTTGCCCGGGCCAAGGCCTACGAGGTGCCCCCGGCGCTCGGGCTTGCACTGGGCGGGATTCCGGCGGTGGTCATCGCGGCGCTGATCGTCAAATCGATGAACCTCGTCACCGTGCGCTGGCTGGTGGTGGTCGTCGTCCTCGTGGCGGCAGCGGGCTTACTCTGGTCGGCGTTTGGGCGACAACCTCCGGCCGCAGTCAAGCAGCCCGCGGTAGTCCTTTAGAGCAGCGCTCTCCCGGAATCCAATCTCCCCCGCACCTCGCTCGCCGGCATCTCGAGCAAACCAGGCACTCGGTCCAGGGAGCCGGTGGGCGGACCCGCGGCGAACACCCGAAGTCTCCGGGCGCTGCGATAGAGCTCCGCCGCGATGCGGGGCAACCCGACATGACCGGCCCGGCCTTCGTCGGTCAACCGCTCGATGCTCCCATCGCGCAGCCGAAGCGGCAGGTCCACCGAGAGGAGATCCTGCCGGGCCGGAAAATCGAGGAGCAGCTCGCCGGGCCGAAGGCCGACTTGCTGGGCCAGGGCGTCTTCGACCCGTTGGGCGAGGTCGGGATCATCGGCCATCCAGAGGGTAGGCTCGGCGGTCACTTCACTGGCGGGAAGATCGAGAGCGCGCTTGTAGAGCCGGCGGGCCCGGATCGCGGAGGCCAGTCCGTTCCCATCGTGGGTTTCGAGGAGTTGCATGAAAGAGTCATCCGTCAAATCGGCGACCGCTTCGGCCGTGACCGCCCCCCGGAGCACCGCCCCTCGGGCGGCCCGCTTGAACATGCAGGTCGCGCTCCGCACCGCGTGGTGCCAGTACACGTTCCGGTACATCTGATACTTGGCGAATAAGAGCGACTCGAGCGCGCTGGCTCCCTTTTCGTGGACCCCGATTTCCCGCCCCCCCACTCCCACCCCCCCGGCGCCGGTCTCGACCACCGTGAGCGAGGCGAGCAGGCGGTCCACGTCCACCAGGCCGTACGGCACGCCACACATCCGGGAATCGCGGCAGAGGTAGTCGATCTTGTCCAGATCGAGCGAGCCCGAGATGAGGCCCTGCAGGGGACTGGTGCTCCGCCCTCGCATCAGGGCACCGATCGCTTCGATCAATCGAGCGCCGCCCTGGTCGGTCAACCGGCGGCCCAGCTCGCCCTCCCGGAGCCGCGCGGCGCCCTGGGCCTCGTGGGAGAGAAAACCGGCCTCCTCGAGCGCGTGGGAAAAGGGGTAATGGCCGATGTCGTGGAGCAGCGCGGCGAGAGTGACGGAGAGCTGATCTTCGTCGGAGACCGCCTGGAGCTCCCCGCGGGCCTCGAGGGCCAGGAGCGCCCTTCGGGTCAGATGGTAGGCGCCGAGGGCGTGCTCGAAACGCGAGTGGGTTGCCCCGGGATAGACCAGGAAGGCGTGCCCCAGCTGCCGGACGTACCGCAGCCGCTGCACGGCCGCCGTGTCGAGCAGGGCGAGCGCCGGGCCATCGAGGGTGATGTTGTCCCAGAGCGGATCGCGGATGACCTCGAAGCGGCGCATTAGACCGGCAGGCGGCGGGTGGCGGGTGGCCATTGAAAGGGCCACACCTCCTGCCTCCTACCTCTCCGTCGGCCCTGCCTGCGCCACGCTCCCCGGCACCCCCGACGCAAAGCCGGCAAAGCTCTTCCGGAACATGGCGGCAAGCTTGGCGGCCTGCTCGTCGTAGGCGGCCGGATCTTTCCAGGTGGACCGGGGCGTGAGCAGCTCGGTGGGCACCTCAGGCACGGTCGAAGGAACCTCGATTCCGAACACCGGGTCCCTCCTATAGCTCAGGCGGTCGAGCTTGCCGGAGAGCGCGGCGGCCACCATCGCCCGGGTATGGGCCAGCTTGATGCGGGCCCCGGTCCCGTAGGCCCCGCCGGTCCAGCCCGTGTTGATGAGCCAGACCCGGGCGCCGTACCGGGCAATGCGCTCGCCCAGCATCTTCGCATACACCCCCGGATGAAGCGGAAGAAACGGCGCGCCGAAGCAGGCCGAGAAGGTCAGGGCCGGTTCGGTGACGCCCCGCTCCGTGCCCGCGACCTTGGCGGTGTATCCGGAGAGGAAGTGATACATCGCCTGATCGGGCGACAGCCGTGCGATTGGGGGCAGTATGCCGAATGCGTCGGCGGTGAGAAAGACCACGTTCTTTGGATGGCCGCCCCGGCCGTCCGGCACGTGGTTGGGGATGAAATGAATGGGATAACTGGCACGAGTGTTTTCGGTGATCCGGTCGCTATCCAAATCCGGAATCCGGGTCGCCGGATCGAGCACCACATTCTCGAGCACCGTCCCGAACATCCGGGTGGCCGCGTAGATCTCCGGCTCTCCCTTGGCCGAGAGCCGGATGACCTTCGCGTAACAGCCGCCCTCGAAGTTGAAGACCCCGCTATCGCTCCAGCCGTGCTCGTCGTCGCCGATCAGCTTCCGGGCCGGATCGGCGGAGAGCGTGGTCTTTCCGGTCCCCGACAAACCGAAGAAGATCGCGGTGTCGCCCCCGTCGCCCAGGTTGGCCGAGCAATGCATCGAGAGCACCCCTCGGCGCGGAAGCAGGTAGTTGAGCACTGTGAAGATGCTCTTCTTCATTTCGCCGGCGTACTGGGTCCCTCCGATCACGATGGCCCGGTGGGCGAAATTCAGCACGATGAAGGTTCCGCTCCGGGTGCCATGAACGGCGGGGTCTGCCTCGAGTGCTGGGCAGTGGTAGACGACCCACGCCGGGTCATACCCCGCCAGGTCTGTCCTACTGGGCCGGATGAACATGTTCCGGACGAACAAGGCCTGCCAGGCATTCGGGGTGATGAATCGCACCGGCAGCCGGTAAGCCGGATCGGCCCCGCCGAACAGATCCTGCACGAACAACTCGGCCTGAGCGGAGAGGTGCTGCCGTGCCAGCGCCAGCAGACGGTCGAATTGTGCTTCGGAGATCCGATCGTTTCGGTCCCACCAGATGTGGTCGGTCGAGCTCGGCTCGTCCACCAGGAACTTGTCCTTGGGACTCCTGCCGGTGTGAGGCGCGGTGATGGCGGTGAACGCGCCCCGATCGGTCAGCTGGCCCTCGGCTCGCCGGACGGCGTGCTCGATGAGCTCTGCGGCGGCGAGATTGGCATGGATCCGGTTGGCCCGAACTCCCTGGGCCGCCAGGCTGATCGTCTCGGGTTGGGGAATAGGGGTTTCGATCGGCATGGAGTAAAGATAGCGCCGCAGAGCATGGCAGCGATGCAGCGCTTCAGGCACTGCCCCTCTGCCCCACTGCCCCTTTGCCCCACTGCCTCAACCTCCGCAACATCTTCCGGTCATTCGTCACCAGGTCATTGCCCTTCGGGGTCTCCAGAATCTTTGGAATGTGCCTGAAGCGGGGGTCTCGCATGATCCGCCGAAAGGGCTCCGGCCCCAGGGAGCCCTCTCCGATCAGTTCATGCCGGTCCCGCAGCGAGGCAAATGGGGTCTTGGAATCGTTGAGATGAAGGCACCGGAGCGGTCCGAACCCTACTGTCCGTTCCCAATGGCCCCAAACCCGGTCGTATTCCCGAACCAGATCGTGGCCCGCGCTGTAGAGGTGGCAGGTATCGAGGCAGAATCCCACCCGGTCGCGGACCTCATCCGCGATCCGCTCCCGAAGCTCCGCCAGCTCCTCAAAGCGGCTTCCCAGGGCAGTCCCGGAACCGGCGGTGTTCTCCAGGAGCACTGCGACATCCGGCACCTCACGCAAGCATCGGGTGTAGTTCAGGGCATTCCGAATAAGCCCTTTGAGTCGGCCTTCGATGTAGTTGCCCGGGTGCGACACCAAACCCTCGATTCCGAGGGCTCGACAGCGTCTCAGTTCAGCGATGAAAGCCGTTCTGGATCTTTCACTTAGCACCGGGTCTGGGCTCGCCAGATTGATGAGGTACGAATCGTGCGAAATCACCGCGTGGAGCTGGCTCGTTTCCAGGTTGTCCCGGAATGCCCGTACGGCCTCCGCCGAGAGCGTGGGTTCCCTCCACTGACTCGGCGGCTTCGTGAAGAGCTGAATCACGGTGGCGCCAATCCGGGTGCCGCGCTCCGGGGCGTTCTGGACCCCGCCGCTAGTCGAAACGTGAGCACCAAGCAGCTCGGCACGATCACCTCTACTGGGAGCCATTCTGGTGAACACCCCCCGTGGGTTGGAGCCATTCGGGCGATGAGAGAGCGAGTCTACCTCTTCGGCGATCTTGCCGCCCGTCCGGATGGCCTGGAGCGGGCTCTGATGCGGGCCGGCTTTGCGCTCGCCGAAGGCGGGCGGGGCGATCCCATCAGTCCGCCCGATCTAGCCGTGATGGCGGTCCAGGAGGCTGGTCCTGAGTTGGACCAGTTGCTAGCCCAGTGCCGGACCGAGGTCTGGGGCCAGGTGCCCGTGGTAGTCCTGCTGGCCGGCTCAAACCGCGAAGACGTCGCCCGGGCGCTCGCGCAGGGTGCTGCGGATGCCCTGGCCGCTCCCATCCATCTCGGCGAACTGTGCGCTCGGCTGGAAACCCGGCTCAAGGCGGGCGCCGAGCTGCGCCGGGCCGCCGGGGCGGGGGCCCTGAAGTCGGATCTGATCGACGCGATCGAGGAAATCGCGGGTGCCCGACGGCCGGAGGAGATGCTGGAGACGATGACCCGGCGACTCGGCACCGCGTTAGCCGCGGCGCATTGCGCCTGCCTGGCACCTTCACCAGACCGCCGCTACGCCCGGATCATCGCGGTTCATGAGAATCCGACCCTCCGCGATGTTGCGGTAGACCTCTTTCGCTATCCGGAGGTGGTCGAGGCGGCCATGTCGGGCCGTACCGTCCATGCCCCCGAGGTCCTCCGCGATGGGCTCTTCCTCGCCCATCTGGCGCAGTGGCCCGATTCCCCCGAGGTGCACGAGATCGAGAGCGCGGCCGCGGTCCCGCTGATCACTCAGCACTCGGTGCGCGCCCTGGTCGTGATCCGTACCCGGAGGGGAGATCCCCCGCTCGGGCCCGACCAGGTGTCCCTGGTCGAGCAGCTGGTCAATGCGACCGCAGCTCTGCTGGAACGGGAGGAGCGCCGGGCTGAAGTGTCGCGCCGGCAATCAGTGGGCGCGAGCACCGATCCCCTCACCGGGTGCGCGAACCTCGATGCCCTGGACTACCGCCTCCGCGAGGAGCTGGAGCGGGTGCGGCGGTACGGGGGGCAGTGCGCCTTCGCGCTGCTCGATGTGGATGCCCTGCGGGATCTGAACACCCGGCTGGGCCGGGAAGTCGGAGATCGATTCCTGCGGGAGCTCGGCTTCCTGCTGCTCCACGAAATCCGGACTCCCGATTTCGTCGCGCGGTACGGGAGCGACGAGTTTGCCCTGCTCATGCCCTCCACCGGGATCGATGGCGCGCGCCAGCTGCTGGGCCGAATCTCCGCCCGGCTGGCCAGTCACCCATTCGACGATTTGGTCCTGGTCGACCGCCCGAAGCTTGCCGCCGGATTGGTCATCATGCCCCACCAGGGGCTGGCCCGAGTCGAAGATCTGCTGCCCGCGGCCGAGGCGGCCCTGGTCCGGGGAAAGAACAATGCTCCCGATCGGGTCGGCCTGGCGGCAGCGGTGGCGGCGTAAGTCTACCGCCTTCTCAGCCAGTCCGTTGGATCCAGCGCGATCTGATTCTCACCCCGGATCTCGAAATACAGGTGCGGACCCTGATCGGTATTCTCGCCGCCCACGGTCCCGATGACTTGCCCCCGCTGCACGGTCGCGTCCGTTTCCACGGCCGCCGAGCCGAGCTGCATGTAGAGCGAGAAGTATCCGTTCCCATGCTCCAGGACGACGGTGAGACCATAGGTGCCAAGCCGTTGCACCAACGCGACTCTCCCCGATGAGACCGCCTTGACCGGAGTTCCCTGCGGGGCCCCGATCCCGATCCCGTTGCGCCGGATGACCGCTCCACTGGGGAGGGTATCTCGGCCGAACTGGAAGAGAATCCGTCCCGACACGGGCCACTCGAGGGATCCCAGGTCCGCGGTGGTGAGGCCACTGCCTCCCCCGGGTGCGGAAGTGAGGGGTGCTCCTCGGGCAGCCCGGCGGGAGCGTTCCAGGGCCGCCAGAACGTCCAGCAGGCGGGCTTCGTCGCGCTCCAGCACCGTGAGTCGCTGCCGGGCCGATTCCCGGGACCGGCTCAGTCGGTTGAGTCGTGCCGCACGATCCTGGGCCAGGCTCCGATAGCTTCGCAGCTCACCGGCCCGCTCTTCGCGTCGGCGGTCGATATCCTCTTTGACGTTCACCAACTCCCCCCGCTGCAGCCGGATTCGGGATTCGAGCCGGGCGATGTCCTCCACCAGGGAGCGATCCTGCCGATTCTGGAGGTAGAGATACTTGTAGCGGGACAACAGGTCGGCGAACGATTCGGCGGTGAGGAGAACCTGGAAGGTATGGAGCGGGCCCCGCTTGTAGATCTCCACCAGGCGCCGGTTCAGGATGGCCTGCCGGTCGGCCAGGTTGTCCTGGGCCAGCGCGAGCTGTTGGGTGGACGACAGGAGCTGGTCTCCCAGCCGCCGCATCTGGCGCTCCAGCTCGTTCACGATGCGGTTGGTCGCCTCGCGCTGGCGCTCGATGTTCCGGAGCTCAGCCCCGGCATCGCGCACCTGGCCCTCGAGCCGGTCCTGCTCCCGGCGCAACCGGTCGCGCTCGGCGCGGATCTCCTCCAAGCGGCGGCGGCCGGCTTCGACGTCGGTTTGGGCAGGGAGGCCGTGTGGCAGTGCGGCAGTGAGGCAGAGAAGGAGGGTCAGCCACTGCCCCCCTGCCCCCCTGCCCGCCTGCCTACACATGCCGCAAATGCCTCCCCACACTCAGCAGCGTTCCCACCAGGCCGATTGCCGTTCCGAAAACGAGAATCAGCCCGATCTCGACTCCCCCGAAGAAGACCGGTCCGGTGCCCAGCCCGGTCGCCGTCTGCCGAAACACGAGGAAGGTGGGCCAGCACATCGCGACTGCCAGCACCCCGCCCCCCGCGCCCTTGAGGATCCCCTCGAGCAGGAAGGGACCCCGAATGTACCGGTTGGTTGCACCCACCAGGCGCATAATGGCGATCTCGGTGGCGCGCTGCAGGACGATGATCCGAATGGTCACGCCGATGATTACCATTGCGACGACCGCGAAGGCGAGGCCGATCACCAGCCCCACGATGCCGGCCAGATTGCGCAGCCGGTCGAGGCGCTGGACCC
>DATECI010000124.1:0-12060 GCA_035286985.1 Gemmatimonadales bacterium | reverse complement strand
TGGAGCGAGGCGTTCCGGGCCCGTTATGGTCGGGCCGAAGGAACGGCGATTCCGATCGTGATCCGGCGAAAGGGAGCCGAGCGGACGATCACCGGGGTGGTTCGGCGCCAGCCGGTGATCAGCGTAGCGCTCAGCTTCGATCCCCGGGCAAGCGGCAAAGCGGCCCGGATCAGAGGCGGGATCCTGAGCGGGGTGAGCGGTGAACGGTGAAGGGCCGCTGGCTACTGCTTTTTCGCCTCCGCCATCGCGAGTAGCTGCCGCTGGGTCGGGCTCCGCCGGAGCAGCTCCAGAGCCGATCCGAGCTGCTGATCATAGCGGATGCTGCGGCGGAGCCGGGTCGAATCCCCGAACGCCCAGCGGGTGAGTTCGAGCTCCAGCAACCGGTCCACCGAGAACTGGGCCGCGTCGAACTGGGCCCGGGTAATCCCCACCTTTGCCTTCATGAGCCGGCTGAAGAACTCCTCGCGGATTTCCGGGGTGATCGTGAAATCCGGCTTCAGGTTTGGCTTCATGTCCACCCCAAGGGCGGCAATGGTCGTGAGCCAGGCCTGCAGGGTCGGCGCAACCGCTCTTCCCAGCTCGCGCTCGGCGGCATTGGTCGTGTCAGGAGTGATGACCAGATCGGGCGTGACGCCGCCTCCGCCCAGAATGGTGCGGCCGGCATCGGACTTGAAAACCGGGCGCTTGCGGGCTGAATCGGCCCTGGCAGCCGCAGAATCGGGGGCGTACTCCACGAACCGGTCATCCTCGAGCCGTTCGTGCTCCGCCTGGATCGAGCGGCCGCTCGGCGTATACCACTTCCCGGTGGTGAGCTTCACTGCCCATCCCCCGTCGATGGGGAAGAGGGTCTGGACCAGTCCCTTCCCGTAGGAGGTCGTGCCCACAATCAGGGCGCGGTCGTGATCCTGAAGCGAGCCCGCCACGATCTCCGAGGCCGAAGCACTCGCCCCGTCCACCAGGACTACCACGGCCATTGAGTCGATCACCGGAGCGGGGCGGTTCGCGCTGTACACCTCAGGCTGCCGCCCCCGGTGCCTCACACTCGCGATCTCCTGGCCGGGCTTGAGAAAGAGATTGCTGATGTCGAGCGCCTGATCCAGAGCGCCGCCGCCGTTGCCGCGAAGGTCGATCACGAAGGAACGGACCCCGCGGCTGCGCAGGCCTACCAGGGCCTTGCCCACATCCCCGGAGGCGGAGTTGTTGAAGGCCTGAAGCGGGATGTAGCCTACGCTCCCGTCCAGCACGAGGGTGTAGGGAACTGCCGGGACCCGGATGATCGCGCGGGTGAACCGGCCCTTAATGGGCTGGGGAACCCCGACCCGACGGACCGTGACATCCACCGAAGTGCCGGGTTTGCCGATCAGCCGCTCGGAAACCTGCTGGGTTCGCCATCCGATGACGGACGACGTATCCACCAGGATGATGTGATCACCGGACTGGAGCCCTCCCGCGGCCGCCGGGGTGTTGGGGAAGACCTGGATGACGACGATCTGGTCGTCCTGTTGCCCGATCTGCATTCCCAGTCCACCGTAGTCGTTCCGGAGCGTATTGCGTTGGAAGGAGGCAAGCTCCTCGGGAGAATAGAGGTCTGCGTAGGGATCCTGGATATGCTTGACCAGGCCCCGGGCGGCCTTTTCGTAAATGGCGCTCCGGGACAGCGAATCCACCGAGTTGTCTTCGATGCGCTGGAGGACCTGGGTAAACAGCCGGGCCCCATCCGCCGCTTGCCGGTTCTGGCGGATAAAAGCCCCTGCCGCCATCGGCAATGCCGCCAGAGCCACCCACATCGCCACGTTCCGTATCCGCATGCCTTTGCTCCATTGCCACAGGACGACGGCGCGACGGACGCCGGAATGACGCCGTCGCGCTGAGGTCCGGAGCCCCGTTCCTCTAATAGACGTTAACGGGAAGACGGTCCAATCGCCACCGTTGTCGATCTTCTGGTTCGCCACGCCCTTTGATCGCTCTTGTGTCCTTGTGGCAGCCGAGTTTGGAGTAATAACTGAACCAGTTATTATTAATCTACATGCCACGAAAGCGCCCCCCAAACAGGATCGACCAGATCGCCGATGCAGCTACGGAAGTCTTTATCCAACAAGGCTTTGGACCAGCTCGGATCGCGAGAATCGCATCCCTGGCTCGCATTGGCCCTGGAACGATCTACCTGTATGCAGAGGGTAAGGAATCCCTCTTTGATCTCGCTCTCCGACGCTCCCTCGAAGATCCCACCGTCTGGGACCTCGCGCTTCCCCATCCGACGCCCGAGCCCGGAGCGGTTGCCGAGGCTGCCTGGCGCTGTCTCCAGAACGCCGCCCATTTCCCCCGGCTCTGGTTGGCCGCAGATTCACCTCCGCCGGAGAATGTGAGCGGGGAAGTCGGAGGCATTCTGGTGGAACTCTACGACTGGCTCCATCGCTATCGGAAGGCCATCAAGCTGATCGAGCGTTCCGCCAACGATTGGCCCGATGTCGCCCAGGTCTTCTATCGCCGCCTCTGGCGGGGGGGAGTGCGCCGGATCGCCGATTACTTGGCGCGGCGGGTGAAGGAAGGCCTCCTTCCCCCCCGGGATGAGCTGGTCGCGGCGCACCTGGTGGTAGAGGCCCTGACCTGGATGGCGGTGCACCGGCACTGGACCGACGAGGGCGCCGGGCTCTCGGAGGACGCGGTTCGGGCCACCTTGCAGCCGATGCTGATCGCGGCGTTGGGAGGGTAGCCATGGACTCTCCCGCAGCCTTCCTGGCCCAATCCCGGGAGTACCTCACGGGCCACTACCTTCCCAAGATTCAGGCCGCGCTCGAAGTCCTTCCCGACCCGGATGTGTGGTGGCGTCCTAACCCGGCCTCGAACAGCATCGGCAACCTCATGCTCCACTTGGCCGGCAACCTCCGGCAGTGGATCGTGAGTGGGGTCGGCGGAGCGCCCGACCGCCGCCATCGGGCCGGCGAGTTCACGGCCGGTGGGGAGGTTTCCCGCCGGGATCTCCTGGTTACCCTGACCGAGGCGGTACTGGATGCGGACGCGGTCCTGGCGCGCACCGATCCCGCATCGCTCGGCGAGCGCCGCCTGGTGCAGGGAAGGGAGGTCAGCATTCTGGAAGCTGTGTACCACGCGGTCGAGCATTTCGCGATGCACACCGGCCAGATCCTCTACCTCGCGAAGCTCCGCTCCGGAAGCGATCTAGGCTTCTACCGCATGGAGGAAGGGATTCCGCGGGCCGCCTGGCCCGGGCATCCGACCGGCGGGAGCGCCTGACGCCACTACGGCACCGGCCTTTCCGCGGTGCTCCACTCCGGTCCGAGCCACGCAAGCAGCCCGGCATAGAGCTCGATCCCGTCCCACAGATTCCGGATTCGCAAGTTTTCGTTCTCGGCGTGCTGGTTGTTGTCGTGATTCACGATCGGCACCATGATGAGCGGAGCGCCGAGCACCTCCTGAAAGTGATAGAGCGGCAGGCTGCCGCCGAACGGAGGCTCCACGATCACCGCCTCCCCGAGCGCCCTCTCCGCCGCCCGCACCACCGCGCGGGAGACCGGAAGGTCGAGCGCCGTACTGGTCGCCGGATAGCCTCCGTCGCCTGTCACCTTCACGATCCGCGGGTAATTCCGCCGGGTGGCGGAATCGGGATCCTGGCGAACGACGTGATAGCCGCGAGCGGCGAGATGGGCTTCGAGCAACCTCCGAATCCGCTCCGGGCGCTGGTCCGGCACCAGCCGGAAATCGAGGTACGCGCTGGCCTCCGGCACGATGACGTTCGCCGCGGTCGAGCCGGTCCGACCTCCGGAGATTCCGCTGACATTGAGCCCGGGCCGGGATATCTGCTCGACCAGCGCCGCGCCTTTGCCTTCGGTGCGGCCCAGGCGGAGCTCGCCGGCCAGCAGCTCGTCCATGCGGGGAATCGCGGCGAGCGCGGCGGCCTGGGCCGCCGTGAACGGCTGCACGTCCTCGTAGAAACGCTCGATGAGGATTTGGCCCTCTTGGTCCCGCAGCGAAGCGAGGAGATGGGCCAGCATCAGGTTCGGGTTGGGGGCCCAATTGCCGTAGTGGCCGCTATGGAGCGGGCGGGAGGGGCCGTAGACGGTGAGGTGGATCCCCATCACCCCGCGCACCCCGAACGACACCACCGGCTTGCGGCTCTGATGCACTGGACCGTCGCCGAAGAGCCAGAGGTCGGCCTTGAGCAAGCCGGCGTGGCGGGTCAGCATCTCCCGGAGGTGCCCCGAGCCGGCCTCCTCCTCCCCCTCGAAAAAGAACTTGAGGTTGACCGAGGGACGGATCCCGAACTCCCGGAGGGCGTCAAGCGCGGTGAGCATAGCCACGATCGGGGCTTTGTCGTCGCTGGCGGAGCGGGCATAGATTCGCCATTCCGGGTCGAACCGCTGGCCCGCCTGGGGCATGGGAATGACGCGGCTCCCGCCCGGGGCGGTGAGCGGTCCGTCGCGCAAGGTTACTTGCCAGGGCGGCGAAGCCCAGCGGGCGGTATCCACCGGCTGCCCGTCGTAGTGGGCGTAGAACACCACGGTGCGGGTCGCGCCAGGGACGGCAAGCTCGCCGTAGACTGCGGGCGGCGATCCCGGGGTCTCGAGCTGGCGGGCCGTCACCCCTCGCCGCTCGAGCATGCGGACCAGCAACGCGGCATTGCGCCGGATGTTGATCGAGTCGGAGGCGAGGTTGGGGATCCGGAGCAGGTCGGAGAGCTCGCCGACGATGGCGGACTCGCGAGCGGACCGCCATGCCGCGATCCGGGAGCGCAAGGTGGTATCGCCAGGTTGGGGCGGGAGGGCGGCCAGCCGGCCCGACGATCCGGAAATGGACAGGAGGACGGTCAGCAGCAATTGCATGGAGCACCGGGACCGGAGGATGAAGAAACGAGTCCCGGTATCTTCCTTGTTACGCCCTGCCGCCGCAAGTCTGGATGCTCCTCAGGGAACACGGTGTCGCCAACTACGCCTGGCTCATCGAACAGAACGTGTCCCAGGCCAAGTACCTGGCCGGCCTGGTGCACCGCCACTCCGAGCTCGAGCTCCTGGCGCCGGTGCCGCTCAACATCGTCTGCCTACGGTACTGCCGAGGTCCTCGAGCCGAGCTCGATGAGCTAAACCGGGAGATCCTGATGCGGATTCAGGAGCGGGGGATTGCGGTGCCGTCCGCCACCATGCTGAAGGAAAGATTCGGGATCCGGGTCGCGATCACCAATCACCGCACCCGAAACCGGCCGGGAAGTGACGAATGCTCGCTGACGCGGTAGCTTCCGCCCTATGACCGAGACCAGGCTCCCTCCCTCCGACAAATCCCGCGGAGTCGCGCTGGCGCTGTGCATTCCGCTCGGCGTGTTCGGGGCGCACCGTTTCTACGTGGGAAAGATCGGCACCGGATTGCTCCAGCTCTGCACCCTGGGCGGGTTGGGGCTCTGGTGGCTCTACGACCTGATCACCATTGGCGCCGGGGAATTCCGGGACGAAGAGGGCCGCAAGGTGAGCCAGTGGGATCCGAATGAGCCGCCCGCCCTGGGGGCCGGCGTTCCCCGGGAATTCCTCGATGAGCTGGAAGCAATCCGGCGCGAGGTCACCGAGCTCTCGGAGCGGATGGATTTCACCGAGCGGCTGCTCACCGATCCCAAAGGGAGAGCCGCCCCGCCGCGTTCCGGTTGATGACCGACAGGTGACCTGCCACTAGCTTCCTCCGAGTCCCGCAATCCCGGTTTCGCTGGGCGGGGGCGGTCGCGCGGGACGGCCGCCCCCGGCCTTTTTGAGGAGCCCTTCATGCGGATGATCATCGCGACGGTCGGCTGGATTCTGGTGGCGACCGCGGGCCGGTTGGCGGCCCAGAACGATGAGCGCGAAGTCCTGGCTGCGGTGCAACAACTCTTCGACGGGATGCGGGCCCAGGATACCGCCCGGATGCGGGCCGTGCTCCATCCCGACGCGCGGCTGCTGAGCGCGGGAGTGCGGGAGGGGATCCCGGTCGTGACGGTGGTGTCGCCGGGACGCTGGCTGGAGGGCGTGGCCAAGGCGACCGGCGGCACGCTCGATGAGCGGCTGCGCAATCCCGTGGTCCAGGTGGACGGAGGTCTGGCCTCGGTCTGGGTCGAATACACCTTCTACGTGGGTGAGCGAATGAGCCATTGCGGGGTGGACGCGTTTCACCTGGCTCGCACTCCGGAGGGGTGGCGGATCGTCGATCTTGCCGACACCCGGCGGCGGGAAGGCTGCCAGCCATGATTTCCGAGAGTTCCCTGGAGTTTCTCATCGCTCTGCTCGACGTGCCCGGGCCGTCCGGGTTCGAGGTCGCTCCGGCCCGGCGCTGGCGGGCCGAAGCGGAGGCGATCGCCGACGAAGTGCAGTCGGATGTCAGCGGGAATACCTATGCGACGCTCCGGGGGGAAGCCCCGGCCGACACGCCCCCGCTCATGCTGGCCGGCCACATCGACGAGATCGGTCTCATGGTGGTCCACATCGACGACGAGGGATTCCTCTGGTTCGATCCGATCGGCGGCTGGGACCCCCAGGTGTTCGTGGGCCAGCGGGTCGTCCTGCTCGGCCGGGCCGGGCCGGTACCCGGGGTCATCGGGAGGATCGCGATCCATCTGCTCGAGAAAGAGCAGCGGGAGAAGGTGTCCAAGACCCACGAGCTCTGGATCGACATCGGCGCCACCTCGAAGGCGAATGCAGCAGAGCGGGTTAGGGTCGGCGATCCAGGTGTCTTGGCCGGCGCGGTCCAGCGGTTGCCCAACGGCCGGCTGGTGAGCCGGAGCCTGGACAACCGGATCGGGTCCTTTGTGGTGCTGGAAACCCTCCGCCGCCTGGCCAAGGGCCGGCCCCGGGTTCCGGTCACTGCGGTCGCCACTTCTCACGAAGAAATCTGCCACCCCTCCGGGGGCGGGGCGCGTACCTCGGCCGCCGGGCTCGCTCCGCTCGCCGCGATCGCGGTGGACGTGACCCATGCTACTGACACGCCCGGCGTGGAAAAGAAGCGGCACGGCGACATCACCCTGGACGGCGGGCCGGTGCTGTCGCGGGGGTCGGTCATCAACCAGCGGGTATTCGAACTCCTGGTGGAGACCGCGGAGCGGGAGCGGATCCCCTACGCGGTGAAAGGCGCGGCCCGCGATACCGGCACCGATGCCGACACGATCTACTCGGCCCACCGCGGTGTCGCCACCGGACTGGTGTCGGTGCCGTTGCGCTACATGCACACCCCGAACGAGCTCGTAGCGCTGGAAGACCTGGACCGGACCGCAAGCCTCCTGGCGGCGTTCGCCATGAGCCTGGCCCCGGAGACGGATTTTGTGAGCCGGTGATCTAGGGGCCATAGTCGATGCCCGTCCTCCACGCCGACCCCATCGTCGCCTCCCTCCGCGGCGCCTTCGTGCGGGGCGTGACCCGGACCGAGCTCCTCCAGGTCGCGGCCGACCGGATCAGGGCCGCCGGAGCGCCCTACACGTCGGTCTATCTCTACATGCTGCAGGGCGAGGAACTGGCCCTCGAAGCCTGGAGCGGCCGCGAAACCGAGCACGTCCGGATTCCGGTGGGGAAGGGGGTCTGCGGCCGGGCCGTGACGACCGGCGAGGATCAGAACGTCGGCGATGTGCGCGCCGCGGAGCACTACCTCGCCTGCAATCTCTTTACCCGATCGGAGCTGGTGGTGCTGATCCGGCGCGGCGCGGTGATCCTGGGCCAGATCGATGTGGACAGCGACGAGCTGGACCCGTTTACGGCGGACGAAGAGGCCGAAGTGAAGAAAGTGGCGGATGCGTTAGCGGTGCTGTTGTGATCCGCGCCGTGCGCGGAATCGAACTTTTCGAACGAAGGGCGGGGAGCGGGCCGGAGATCATCGTGCTCCACGGTGGTCCGGGCGCCCACCACGACTATCTGCTCCCCGGCTTTGACCGGCTCGCCGTGGGGCGCACCCTGGTCTATTACGACCAGCGGGGGGGTGGCCGGTCGCCGGTAGCGCGCGAGGTCCCGGTGGGATGGCGGGAGCAGGTCGGGGATCTGGAGGCGCTTCGCATCCTCTGGGGCATCGAGCGCCTTTCGCTGGCCGGCTACTCCTGGGGCGGCTTGTTGGCGTTGCTCTACGCCATCGAGCATCCCAATTCGGTCGAGCGGGTGGGACTGGTGTCGTGCGCACCGGTGTGGCGGGGAGCCCGACTGGAGTTCGAGCGCCGGCTCGCGGAGCGTAATGCCGCCCCCGAGATTCAGGAGGCGCGCCGCGCCACCCAGGCCGCCGGTCCTTCCGGCCTCGGCGGGAAAGCTTACCGCCGGCGAATGTTCGAGCTGTCCGTGGCCGGCTATTTCCACGACTGGAGGCGGGCCCGCGATCTCACGCTCTTCCGGGTCACCGGCCGGACCCAGCGGGAGGTGTGGGACAGCCTTGGCGAGTTCGACCTGCGTCCCCGATTGGCGACGCTTTCGCTGCCGGCGATCGTGCTGCACGGCGAGGATGACCCCATTCCTGTGGAGTCCGCTGAAACCCTGGCCGAGCTGCTCGGGGCCCCCCTGCATCGCCTTCCCGGCTGCGGCCATGTGCCCTACGTCGAAGCGCCCGAAGAATTCACCCGTCTGCTGGACGGCTTTCTGCCCCGGGAGCCATGATGTCCGCCCGGGCGACTCCATTCGAGTTGGTCTTCGGTTCCGGCAGAGAGGAGCGGTTCGAAGCGATCCGGGACGAGCTGGCTTCCGCCCACCGCGAGCCCCACGACCGGGACGCCTTTCTGCTGCAGCGCTCGGTGGCCGAGCTCCTGCGGGAGCTCCGCCCCGACGAAGGCCTCGGCGAGGCAATGGAAGCCCTCGCGGCACTGGTGCACCACGGCTACCTCTTCTGGAGCGAAGGGTCGCGGGTTAGGGAACTCGATGAGAACCAGCTCGAGGCGCTGGTGGCCCGCCCTTCTGCCACCCAGCCCGCCGACGGTCCCGCTTACCGACCTGCCGTTTATGTGCGGCTCCCCCAGCTTGCGGCCTGGGGCCGCCTGGAAGGCGGGCCGCCCGAACCGCTCGATGGCTGGTTCGGGTGGGGCCGGGGCCAGGACCTCCAGGTCCTCGCTATTCTAGGGCTCTCTCCGGGCCGTCCGGGGTTCACGACGGTGGAAGCGGGCGGGCCCCGGCCGGAGCGGCTCGTTCGGGTCGATGGGTCACCTCCTTTCGCGCCGATCACCACCGACACTGGAGCCCGGGCCGGTATTACCTCGGTGAGGGGCCAGGAAGAGTTGCTCGAGCTGGCGTGGCGGGCCGGGGAGACCTCGTGAGCACCGACCGGCTTGCGGTGGCGCACGTGCTCGAGCAGATCGCCGGCCACCTCGAGCTCAAGGGAGAGAATCCGTTTCGGGTCCGGGCGTTCCGCACCGCGGCCAAGGCCATCATGGGACTGTCGGTGGGGGTGGAGGACGCGGCGGCCGATGGTTCGCTGGCGGAGGTTCGCGGGATCGGGCCCGCCACCCTTTCGATTGTCAAGGAGTTCCTGGAAACCGGGCACTCCCGCGTCCTGGAGGAGCTGCGCCGGGAAATTCCACCCGGTTTGCTCGACATGCTGGCGATTCCGGGTCTGGGCATCACCCGGATCCGCACCGTCCACGAAACGCTCAAGATTGACAGCATCCCGGCTCTGGAGGCTGCGGCTCGGGATGGGAGGCTTGCGACTCTGCCTGGCCTCGGTCCCAAGACGGCCGAGAAGGTGCTCAAGGGAATCGGGTTCGTCCAGGGAAAGCGCGCCTTCCAGCTGCCGTCCCTCGTGGCTCGGCAAGCCGAGGTTCTTCGCGCGACCCTCGCCGCCATACCGGGGGTGCGCCGGGTCGTCACGGCAGGCGACCTCCGGCGTCGTTCCGAGCTGGTTGGGGAGCTCGTCTTCGTGGTGGATGCGGGGGACGCCGCACCGGCGGGAATCCTGGGGGCCTTGCGGAGCTTTCCCGGGATTACTGGAGTGGCGGGAAGCGAGCGCCAGGCAGGTTTCCGAATCGCCGACGGGATGAAGGCCCGGGTGCTGGTTTCCGCTTCGGCGGGCTTTGGGGCCGCCCTGGTGCAAGGGACCGGGAGCGAAGCCCATCTGGAGCTGCTTGCCGCGCCTGCCGGCAACCGCGGGCTCACCCTGGAGGGCGGCGAGCTCCGGCGCGGAAGCGAGCTGATTCCTGCGCCGGAGGAAGATGACCTGTACCGGGCCCTGGATCTCCCGGTCATCCCGCCCGAGCTCCGGGAAGGGCTCGACGAGGTTGCCCTGGCCGGGTGGGGGAATCTTCCTTGCCTGGTCGAGCGATCCGACCTGGCCGGCCTGCTGCACTGTCACTCGACCTATTCGGACGGGACGGCCGGCATCGAGGAGCTGGCGGCAGCCTGTCGTGATGCGGGTTATGAGTACCTGGGCCTGACCGATCACAGCCAAGCGGCGGCCTACGCGGGAGGGCTCCGTGCCGAGGATCTGCTCCGGCAATGGGAGGAAATCGATCGGCTCAATGCCGCTCGTTCCGGCACCCGGGTGCTCAAAGGCATCGAGGCCGATATCCTGGGAAATGGACAGCTCGATTACGATGACGCCACTCTCGCCGGCTTCGAGTTCGTGATCGGATCGGTGCACAGCCGGCTCGGAATGGACGAGCCGGAGATGACCGCGCGGCTGCTTCAGGCGCTCGACCATCCCGCGCTCACGATCCTCGGGCATCCGACCGGCCGGCTGCTCCTGTCCCGGGAGCCGTCCCGGCTGGATTTGGACCGTCTGTTCGCCCGGGCTGCGGAGCGGGGCGTGGCCCTCGAGATCAATGGCGACCCCCATCGGCTGGACCTGGACTGGCGGCTGGTGCGGCGGGCCCGCGAGCACGGGGTCATGATCTCGATCGGTTCCGATGCCCACGGAATCGATGGGATTGCCCATATGGAGAACGCCCTCGCGATGGCGCGCAAGGCGGGCCTCACCGCCGGCGAGGTGCTCAACACCCGGACCGCGGACGAGTTTCTGGACTTTGCGAGGGCGCGTCGCTCGTGAGCCCCCCCCCCAAGCCGCCTTCCCGAGCGCCACGCGCGAAGCGATTCCGGGGGGAGGGCAAAGAGGACCTTGCCCGGCGCGCCCGGAAGAGCTTCGCGGCCCTCCATACCGAATACCCAAACGCTCATTGCGAGCTCGACTTTCGCACCCCCTACGAACTGCTGGTCGCCACGATTCTGTCTGCCCAATGCACCGACGCGCGGGTGAACCTGGTCACCCCCGCCTTCTTCCGGCGTTTCCCGACCGCACCCGCGCTGGCTTCGGCCGAACCGGCCGAAGTGGAGGAGCTAATCCGTTCGACCGGGTTCTTCCGCAACAAGACGAAGAGCCTGATCGGGATGGCGCAGGCACTGGCCGAGCGCCACGGCGGACGGGTGCCCCGGCAAATGGCGGCGCTGCGGGAGTTGCCGGGGGTGGGCCGGAAGACCGCCAATGTCGTGCTCGGGAACGCCTACGGCATCAACGAGGGGGTCCCGGTGGATACCCACGTGGCCCGAGTGGCGGGCCGGCTCCGGCTCACCCGGCAGAGCGTACCGGAGAAGATTGAAGCGGACCTGATGGCCCTGTTCCCCCGGGCTCAGTGGGCGCTCCTGTCCCACCTGCTGATCTGGCATGGTCGCCGGGTCTGCATCGCGCGCCGGCCGAAGTGCGCGATCTGCGTGGTGAACGAGTTCTGCCCCTCGGCCCAGGTCCCCAGGTCGGCAGCCCCGTGAAGGGTTCAGGGTTCGCCGCCCAGCAGCCGCTTCCACGCGGAGGGAGGCTCCTCTCCGCTCCTCCGCTTTTCCTTGATCTCCACACTGCTCCATCGCACTCTTCCGGCGAGCCGGATCAGGAGGCCGATGGGACCCACTCCACGAGCCGAACGGGTGGAATGGGTGGTACTGCTCCAGCGCTCTTCGCACTCGTTCTCCACCTGGGCGCCGGCGGGCACGATCAACGTGAGACTGCCCAACAGGACATCGAGGTCCACCTCGAGCACATCCGAGCAGAACACCGCGTCGCGCAGGTCGATGGTGAGCTCTCCCATGACTACCTTGATCTCCAGGCGGAGCGGGACCGTCCAGGATCCGGCCCGCCGGGATGAGCTCAGCACGG
>DATECI010000123.1:0-6743 GCA_035286985.1 Gemmatimonadales bacterium | reverse complement strand
CCGGTACGCCGCCTCCTCCTCCACTACGGCGCCGCCGGCCGGGTCGTGCTGGCCTCTTTCCTCGAGCTGGCGCTGGCCCCGTTCCGTCAGGGTCCGTTCGCGACCAGCGCCTCCCGCCGGGGCATTCTCCGCCTCTGGCTGCGCTCCCGATTGGGGCTCCGCTGCACCGGTCCCGACCGGGCCTACTCGGTGCCCGAGCGCTATCGGGGAAAGGTCCCTGTTCCCACCCCCGCCTTTGTTCGGACCGCGCGCCGGGCCGGATGCCCGGTGCACGTCTGGACCGTGAACGATCCTCGACGGGCGGTGGACCTCTGGCGCAAAGGCGTGTCGGGAATCATCACCAACTTCCCCGCTCTCATGGTCGCCGAAAGGAACCACTTCCAGGAAACCTGATCAACCGCCCTCTGCCCCACTGCCATGTTCTGCCCCTCTGCCCCCCAGCCCCCCTTCCCATGTCCCTCAACAACGGCCCCGCCGAGACGTCTCTCCCCAGGAACTCCCGCACCACCTCCCGGGCTGGCCGCTCCCGACCGAACCGGTAGAGCCGCGGCCCGATCCAGCCATACCAACCCGGATCGCCCGCGGAAAAGGGACCATGTTCGGCAATGACGCGGTCTCGGATATCGGCGATCAGGATGGCCCCGAAAGCGTAATTCAGCATGTAGCCTGGATTGCCGACCAGTTGACCCCGGAGCGCCCACCACGACCATTCAGGATGGGGGCGAATCCGGAGGTAGGTGCGGGTGATGGTGGTCCAGATCTGATTGGGACTGTCCTGGGGCGAACGGTGCACCCTGATTTCGAACAGCGCCCAGGCCACGTCGAGAACGATGCCGGCGTACTTGGCCCGGATCGAGCTAGCGAGGGAGGCCGAGGTGCCCAGGTATCGCCGCTGCCATTCCGGCTCGTATGCCTCGAGGGCGGCCAAGTCCGCCACCGCCTCGGTAAACGTGTCGCTGTCGGGCCAATCAGCATAGGCGCCCCGGGTGCGGATGGCGGCGATGTGTACCGCATGGCCCACCTCGTGGAGCAGCTCGGCCAGATTGTCCAGCCCACCGGTGCGGTAGGAGGTAAAAATCCAGGGCTCGATCGGATCGCGGCCGCCGAAATCCGTGAAGGAGATCGGGTACTTTCCGGGCCGGGGTTCGAGATCGTACCGCACCCCGAGGCGGGCCGGGTCGGCACCCAGCTCACGGTAGAACCGATCCACGACGGCCCGGAGGGAATCCCGCGGGACCCGGGGCGAAAGCAGCCGACTCGCCTCGCCGGTCAGGTGATGGAACTCCCACGGCTCGAGCACCGTGTCGGGCATCGTGGCCCGCCAAGCCTCCAGCACGGCAACCAGCCAGCGCTCCAGGGTATCGGGCTCGACCCCCAGCCCGCGGGCGCGCTCCTCCATCGGCGAGGCTCCCGGCTTCCAGTTTGCGGTCCGGAGCGACACCATCCGGCGGTAGGGGCTCCCGTCCCCATCGTCCCCGTTGACGCTTCGCCAGACGGGTTCCAGAGCCAGGAAGAGGCGCTGCCGCCGGGCCGGATCCTCGGTGCGGCCCAACAGCCCGAGGATGGCGAGCCGGTCGAGGGTGTCTCCGTCCACGACGATCCGGCGGGCAGCGGCGCCATAGCAGGCGAAGGCCCGCGTGGTAAGCTCGTCGAGCGAAGCTTGGCGAAGCCGATTGGGAAAGGGTTCGGCACAATCGGCCGGATCGGCCACTGGCGCGGGCCGGGCACCCGCCTCGGCTGCAAGGGTGGCCAGCTGCTCCCGCAACAACGCCAGGGCTTTCGCATCCTCGACGGCAAGCGGCTGGGCAGGAATCCGGCCGGCCCGATCGCGCAGGTCGCTCGCCGTCCGGGCCACCCGGACGGCGAGCGAGTCGGCCCGTTCCCCTCGGGGCGACACCAAGGCCCCGAGATTCCTGGTGACACCCAGCTGGTCGGAGAGAGTGCGCAGCTCAAGCCAGGCCCGCTCCAGCTCCCGGAGCTGGCTCGCGGGACCCTGGGCCTGCGCGGGGGCGAAGGCTGCCCCGGCCAGGATAACCAGAAAGCGAACTTCCAGGCCCTTCTTCCGGCGCGGTATCATCGGGGCTAATCTACTGCGGATGCCTTTGTCGGAGGATGTCATGCTCGTCGCGCTTTTGACCGCCGCGGCCACGCTGCCCGCTCCCCCCGTCGCCCGGCCCGATTCGGTTCCGGTGCCCATCAAGGAGTGGACGGTGCCCTGGGAAAGGACCCGGCCACGGGATCCGGCAGTCGCCCCGGACGGCAAGATCTTTTTCGTGGGGCAGACCGGCAACTACGTTGCCCGCCTCAACCCCGCTACCGGCGAGTTCAAGCGCTACGAGATCGACGCCGGGACCAATCCTCACAACGTGATCGTGGATGCCAAGGGTCAGGCCTGGTACGCCGGAAACCGGAACGGGATGATCGGCCGGCTCGACCCGGCTACGGGTACCATCACCCGGTACCCGATGCCCGATTCCGCGGCCCGCGATCCGCATACGCTGATCCTCGATCAGCAGGGCAACATCTGGTTCACCATGCAGACCAGCAACTTCGTGGGCCGTCTGAACACCGCGACCGGCAAGATCAACCTGGTCAAGATGACAACCCCCAATGCCCGGCCCTACGGGATCTGGCTCGACCGCGAGGGCCGTCCGTACTTCGACCTGTTCGGGACCAACAAGCTCGGCACCATTGATCCGAAAACGATGGCGCTCAGGGAGTACACCCTCCCCGCGGAGCAGAGCCGCCCCCGCCGAATCGTGCTGACCTCGGACGGATCGGTCTGGTACGCGGATTATTCCCGCGGCTACCTGGGCCGGCTCGACCCCAAGACCGGTGCGGTCAAGGAATGGCCGAGTCCCAGCGGCAGGGCTTCGCTTCCCTATGCCATGACGGTGGACGATGCGGACCGGCTCTGGATGGTGGAGACAGGGGTACAGCCCAACCGGCTGGTGGGCTTCGACCCGAAAACCGAAAGCTTCTTCAGCATGACCCCGATTCCGAGCGGGGGCGGTAGCGTGCGCTACATGGTGTTCGACCCCAAAACCCGGGTCATCTGGTTCGGGACCGACGCCAATACGATTGGTCGGGCCCAGGTGCCCCCCCTTAAGCCTACGACCTGATGACGGCACTTTGCTAAGACGGGATTATGTCCCACCGAGAAAGGAGACCCTGATGTCCGGAATGCTCCGAACCATTTATTGTTTTGCGGGCGGCCTTACCCTGGTCGGGGGGCCGGTTGCCAGCCAGCAGGCCCCGACGCCTGCGGACGGGTTTACGGTCCACGTCACCGCCCCGCACGTGGTGGCCGGCAAGGTGATGGGTCCCTATCACCACTACTGCAAGGTCCTGTCGCCCGAGCCGGTGATCCAGTGTTTGGTCTATGCTTCCAATGACCCCAATGCCCGGTTGGAGCAGGTGGAGTATATCGTCGCCAAGTCCATTACCCGGGGCGGCGCCGTGACCCTCCAGAACTGGAATCGGAATTGGCACGACCACCGGCAGGAGATTGCCACTGGCCGGGTTCAGGTCCTCGACCTCCCTCCGGCAGACGCCAAGGGGGTAGCTGACCTGGTGGCCACGACCGACGGAATCATCTTTCACCTCTGGTCGCACGATGCCCCGGTGCCGAGCGGCAACGTGATCATCGCGCAATCGGTGGGACACGTGAATCTCAGCGACGCCGAGTTCAAGAAAGGGGCTTCGGACAAGCCTCCGGCCAAGCCGTAGGCTGGCGGTCGACTCGCCCCGGAGCTCTTTCCTCCCCGGGGCGGCGTCGCGTCGCTGGCATCGGGTTCAATGCGCCGGTATGTTTTTCATGACATGAGCCACCCGGACCCAGCTCGCGACCGGCGTTCCTCCTCCCAGGACGGGATGGTGGTCACGGTGCGCGATCATCTGCGCAACCTGCTCGGCACCATCCCGACGCCATTCCCCTGCCGCTACGCCTTGTTCATCCATCCCCGTCGCCGGGCCGGCGAGCACGGCTTCGGGACCATTACTCTGGCCGGCGAGAGTCTCCCGCTCACCGTCACCTTGCTCGAGAGTCTCCGCCGGATGCCGACCCTTCTCGAGGGCACCGACCCGGTCGTGATCGGTGCAGCCGATGAGGAGGACGCGCTGGTCCCAGGCACGGCTCGGGCTGATTGGCAGGAACCGCTCCCGGTCACCCGCATCATGCTCTGGCATGGGGTGGAGGCGTCGGCCGGGCCCGCCGTATTGCGTCAGCGGACCGGTGTCATGCTCACTCCGAAGGCAGCCGGACCCCAGCTGGTTCTCCTCTGCGCCGAGCGACCGGTGGGCTGGCCCGCCTAGTGCGGATCGCGGTCGTCTTCGATACCCCGTACAAGGGTTGGACCCCCGAAGATCAGTTCCGCCAGATGACCGCCGAGCTGGCCGGGGGGGTGCAGCCCGAGCCGGAAATGGAGTACCAGGTAGGCGGGGCCCTCGCCGACAACGGTCACGAGGTGTTGCTCGTCGGGATCCACGATGACCCCCGTGAGATCCTCGACCGCTGCGCCGAATGGCGGCCCGACCTGGTCATGAATTGCGTCGAGGCCTTCCGCAACGACGATCACCTCGACTACCTCTTTCCCGCCCTCCTCGAAGCCGGCGGCCACCGCTATACCGGGTCGCCTCCGCTCGGTCTCCTGGTGAGCCGGGACAAGGCGATGAGCAAGAAGATCCTCGCCTACCACGGCATTCAGGTTCCCGGCTTCGCCACCTACCGGGTGAACGAGCCGGTCGACAAGTCCCTCCCCGCCGAGCTCCGGTTTCCCCTCATCGTGAAGCCCCTCTCGGCCGATGCCTCGGCCGGCATCGCGCAGGCCTCGGTCGTGGAGGACGTGGAAGCCTTGCGGGAGCGGGTCGGCTTCGTGCACCAGCGCTTCGAGCAGCCGGCCATCGCCGAGGAGTTCATCACCGGCCGGGAGCTCTACGCCAGCGTGATCGGCAACGGCGACCGGCTGGAGATCCTCCCCCTCACCGAGCTCGTATTCGACAAGGAAAGGACCGAGCCGGAGGAGCGGATTGCTACCCAGTCGGCCAAGTGGGACGAGCCTTATCGGAAACGCAAAGGAATCCGGAATGTGTTCGCGAGGCCGGTGTCTGCGGCTGCCCGGGAGCGAATCGAGCAGATCTCCCACACGGCGTTCCGGGCACTCTGGCTCCGCGACTATGCCCGCATCGACCTCCGACTCACCGAGGAAGATGAGCTCTGGGTTCTCGAGGCCAACGCGAACCCGTTCCTGAGCCGGGGGCACGAGATCGCGAATGCCGCCGAAAAGGCGGGGATGCCCTACCCCAAGTTCGTGCAGCGCATCGTGGACGAGGCGACGGCTCGGTATGGGTAAGTCCCGCCGCAGTCCGGGGCCGATCGCGGATCCCCGCTGCCTCTGTGGGTATCCGCTCAAGCCGTACTGGTCCTACTGCCCCGACTGTGGACGACCCCAGCGGTGGCCGGATACCGCGGGGTTGGCCGGTGCCGAGTGTCCCCGTTGCCGCTGGGTCATTTCGCCCAAGTTCTCTTTTTGCCCCTGGTGCCAGTACGATCTCACCGACGAAGGCACCTTCAGCGAGGAGCCGCTCAAGGCCCCGAAGGGCTTCCGCATGGATGCTCGATGCGACTGGGGCTGCGGCGGCGGGGTCCAGTACCCGATGCCCTGGTGCCCCTGGTGCGGGAAGGACCAGGCCTGGAACGAGGAAGGCAAGTTCGAGGGAAGCTGTCCCCATTGTGGCCGCGGGGTGGACGACTGGATGGACGTTTGCCCCTGGTGCGGAAAGGATGCGACCGGCCAGGTGCTGGTCAGGCAGGCCCTCAACCGGGTCCGGGGGCTGCTCCGGGTGGCCCACATTTCGGATTGGGGGTTCCGGGTTCTCCTGCGGCCCGGGGTGTCGGGGGTGGACCCCCGCTACCCCAAGATCCTCGAGCTCGAAGAGCGCTACGTGGTGGGAGTGCGCCGCCGCGACGAAATCCCCTGGTCCATGCTGGTGGGCCTCATCAGCCATGAGCTGGGCCACAGCTTTCTCTACCATCACTGGCCCTGGACCAGGACCTTCGCGTTCCGGAGGGCCTTTGGTGAAGTCGCCAAGGCCTACCGAGTGGTGGACGACGCCTGGGTCGATTTCCAGCGCCGCAGGGTGGCCATCGCCCCCATCAACCACGTGAGCGGCTACGCCACCCGCCACCCCCAGGAGGATTTCGCGGAAACCTTCCGCTTCTACCTAACCCGCAGGGGCAGGCTGCGGGAGCTCTTTGCCGAGTTCGGCCGGAAGCGGAAGGGGGTCATCGTGTACGAAAAATTCCTCGCCCTGCACGCCTACCTGCGCTCGCTCCGGGCCTGGCGCTGACCGGCCTTAGTCGTAGGGATCGAAATCGCGCTCGGCCCGACCTCGATAATCGCTGCTGGCCGCTCCGGATCGAGCTCCACCCGGAGGATGCCTCCGGTCCACTCGAACAGCTGCCCGCCCAACAGCTCGACCCCCCGTCCGGCCTCGATGCGCCTGCGGGCCTCACCGCCGGACCACCGTTCGAGTTCCAGCTCCACGGATCCCGCCTGGGCCCCCTGGGGATCCAGACTGACCACCGAAAGGATTACGTCGTCGCCAGCGTCGGTCGCCTTGCTGTAGCAGACCAGCAGGGGATTGTCCACCCGATGGAACCGAAGATTCCAGTCCTGCTGCAGGGCCGGATGGGCCCGCCGGATCCGGTTGATCCGCGCGATCAGGTCCCGCAGGCTCCGGGG
>DATECI010000122.1:0-4837 GCA_035286985.1 Gemmatimonadales bacterium | reverse complement strand
GCGGAGCTCCGGCTACCCCTTCGGGTGGATCAGAGTGCAATCGGCGAGCTGGTCGTCCAGCGAGCCGGCAGCGGTGCCTTCGAGCAGGGTGATCTCGAGATCATGGCCGCGGCGGCCACCCAGGCCAGCATTGCGATCGGCCGGGTCCGGCTGCTCACCGCCGAGCGGCATCGCGCTTCCGAGCAACGGGCCCTGCTGGACACCCTGGCGGACCTTTCCAGCGAGCTGCAGCTCGATACCCTGCTCACCGCCGTGCTCAATCGGGCGGTCGCCCTCCTGGGCGTGACCGGCGGTGAATTCGCCGTCTACGATGAAGCGCAGGATCAGCTCGTCATCGTGGCGGCGCAGGGACTCGATCAGGCCTCGATCGGAAGGCGGATGCGCCGCGGCGACGGAGCCATGGGCCACGTTGCCATGACCGGCGAGCCCCTCATCATCCCTAACTACCAGCAGTGGGAAGGGCGTTCGGCGCAGTATGCCGAGAGCGCAATCCAGGCCGTGATCGCAGTGCCGCTTCTGGTGGGCTCCCGGCTGGTCGGTGCGATCGCCGCGGTGCACTCGGATCCGGCTCGCAAGCTCGGCGAGGCCGACCTCCGGCTCCTCAACCTGTTCGCGGCTCAGGCGGCCATCGCGATCGAGAATGCGCGCCTCTATGCCGCCGAGCGGGAGCGCGCCACCGAGCAGCAGGCCCTGCTCGATACCCTGGCCGACCTTTCCAGCCAGCTGGAGCTGTCCCAGGTCCTCAAGGCCGTGCTGGAACGGGCCACCATGCTGCTGGACGTCACCGGCGGAGAGCTCGCGATCTACGAGGAGTCCACCCGGGAGCTGGTCATCCTGGCGAGTCACAATCTCCCGGTCAGCGCAGTCGGCTCCCGGATGCGCCTGGGAGAAGGAGCCATGGGTCGGGTGGCCGAAACCCAGGAGCCGCTGATCATTCCCCGCTACCAGGAATGGGAGGGCCGGTCCGACCAGTACACCGAAAGCACGATCCAGTCCGTCATGGCCGCTCCGCTCCTGATCGGCAATCGCCTGGTGGGGGCCATCGCCAGCGTGCATGCCGATCCCACCCGGCACTTCGGCGAGCGCGAGCTCCGCCGGCTCACCATGTTCGCCCCTCAGGCCGCCATCGCGATCGAGAATGCCCGCCTCTTCACCGCGGCCCAGCAGCGGGCCCGGGAGCAGGAAGCCCTGCTCGCCAGCCTGACCGACCTGGTCGGCGAGTTGGAGCTGGCGAAAGTGCTCGAAGGCGTGCTCGGCCGCGCGGTCTCCCTGCTGGGCGTGACCGGGGGCGAGCTGGCGACGTGGGACGAGTCCAGCCGCGAGCTGGTCGTGATGGCCAGCCTGAACATGGGCACCAACGCGATCGGAGCCCGGATGGCGATGGGAGAGGGCGCCATGGGGCGGGTCGCCGAAACTCACCAGCCCCTCATCATTCCCCGCTATCAGGATTGGGCGGGACGCTCGGAACAGTACACCCAGAGCACGGTGCAATCGGTGATGGTGGCCCCCCTCCTGATCGGCAACCGATTGGTGGGCGCGATTGCTTCGGTCCACTCCGATCCGGATCGGGTGTTCGGGCCGCAGGACCTCCGGCTCCTTCAGCTGTTTGCGCCCCAAGCGGCCATCGCGATCGAAAACGCCCGGCTGTTCGCGGCAGCCCAGCGGTACTTCGAGGCGCTGGTCCGCAACAACCCCGTCGCTATCGTGAACCTCGATCTGGACCACAACATCACCTCGTGTAACCCGGCCTTCGAAGCCCTGTTCGGCTACGCCGAGGCGGAGGTCATGGGACGGAACCTGGACGAGCTCCTGACCACGGAAGCCACGTTGGAGGAGGCCCGGGCCTATACCCAGGAGGCTGTCGCCGGCCGCAAGGCCACCGGCACTGGGCGGCGGCGGGCCCGGGATGGTCGCCTGGTGGATGTGGAGATCTACTCCATTCCGGTACTGGTAGGTGGTGAACGGGTCGGCATGATGGCGCTCTACCACGACATCAGCGAACTGCTGAAGGCACGGCATGACGCGGAAACCGCGAACGCCGCCAAGAGCCAGTTCCTGGCCAGCATGAGCCACGAGCTGCGAACGCCCCTCAACGCGATCATCGGGTACAGCGAGATGCTGGAAGAGGAGGCAAGCGAGCTGGGTCACGCCGGTTTCGTGCCCGACCTCCAGAAGATCCGTGCGGCCGGGCGGCACCTGCTTGCCCTCATCAACGACGTGCTCGACCTCTCCAAGATCGAGGCCGGCAAGCTGGAGCTTTCCATCGAGGCCTTCGACCTTCGCGCCGCCATCGAGGACGTCGCCACTACCATCCAGCCGCTGGTCGACAAGAACGACAACCGGCTCCTTCTCGATACCCCGGAACCGCTGGGCACGATCCGTTCCGATCTCACCCGGGTCCGGCAGGTTCTGCTCAATCTGCTGTCGAACGCCTGCAAGTTCACCGAGCGGGGCACCATCACTCTCGGAGTGGAGCGGCGGGATGGCCAGGTGATCTTCCGGGTGCGCGATTCCGGCATCGGGATGACCCCGGAGCAACTGGGCCGGGTGTTCGAGGCCTTTGCCCAGGCCGAGGCTTCCACCAGCCGGAAGTACGGCGGAACCGGCCTCGGGCTCGCGATCACTCGCCGGTTCTGCGAACTCCTGGGGGGCGATGTTACGGCTGCCAGCGAGCCGGGGCGGGGATCCACCTTCACCGTCCGGCTTCCCGTCGACCTGAGCGAGCCGATCCCGCCGCCTGATCGTGCCCAGCTCGCCGCCTCGGCGGGTACCGTGCTGGTGATCGACGACGATCCGGCCGCCCGCGCCATAACCCGCCGGGTGCTCTCCCGGGAAGGCTACGGGGTCGTCGAAGCAGCCGACGGAGAAACCGGTTTGCGGCTGGCCCGGGAACTCCGGCCCGATCTCATCACCCTCGACATCCTCATGCCGGGCATGGACGGGTGGGCGGTACTCACCGCACTCAAGGCCGACCCCGATCTGGCGGCGACGCCGATCATCCTCCAGACGATCCTGGAGGACCGGAACCTGGGATTCGCCCTCGGCGCCTCGGAGTACCTCACCAAGCCGATCGACCGGAAGCGGCTCGCCGCGCTGGTCAAGCGATACGTGCCGCACCGGAGCGCGGGCCCCATCCTGCTGGTGGAGGATGACGCGCCGACTCGATCCCTCCTGGGCCGCACCCTCACCAAAGCGGGCTGGGCGGTGACCGAAGCGGAAAATGGCCGCATCGCCCTCGAGCGGGTCGCCGCCACCCGGCCCTCCCTGGTCCTGCTCGACCTGATGATGCCGGAGATGGACGGGTTTGAGTTCCTCGATGTGCTGCGCCGGGATCCGGCGGGACGGACGATTCCGGTGGTCGTCATTACCGCCAAGACGCTGACCGAAGGGGATCGCCACCGGCTCAACGGGGGCGTGGAGCGGGTGGTCTTGAAACACACCCTCGATGCCGAGGCGCTACTCGCGGAGGTTCGTCGGGTGGCCCGAGCGCGATGAAAGGGCGCTCTCCCCGGCGCCCCATTGCCAAGCCGGTCGGGCGGCGACCCGCCGACGGCCGAAACGCGCAGCGGCGCGAGGCCGCCCTGCTGCGACTCTCCGCCGAGATCGCCGCGGCACCCACCGAGGCGGAGATTTGCCGGGCCGTCGTGAACGGCCTTCGCGATCCGGCGCTGGGCTACGTCTTTCTCGGTCTGTTCCTGGTGGACGAAGCCTCCGGCGACCGGGTGCTCCAGGCCACTATCGGATGGCCCGACGTTCCGACCGACTGGCGGGTGCACCCCGGACAGGGGTTGAGTGAGCGGCCGCTCCAGGATGGCCAACTCCACTATACGCCCGACGTCACCCGCGAAGCCGGGTACCTGCCCAGCCTCAACAGCGGGTCCGAGGTGGATGTGCCGCTCCGGATGGGCGACCGGGTCTTCGGCGTACTGGTGGTCGAAAGCACCAAGAAGAACGCCTTCAAAAAGAACGATTTCGAGATCCTCACCGCAGCGGCGACCCAGGCGAGCATCGCCATCGGGCGGGCCCGCCTCCTGGCTGCCCAGCAGCAGCGCGCTGACGAGCAACAAGCGGTACTCGACACCCTCGCCGATCTCTCCGGCGAGCTCGAGCTCGGCAAGCTGCTGCAGGCGGTGCTGCGCCGAGCCACGACCCTCCTCGGAGTGAGCGGAGGCGAGCTCGCGATCTACGACGAGGCCCGCCAGGAGCTCGAGATCGTTGCCAGTCTCCAGATCGGCATTGATTCGACCGGCACCCGCCTCGCCCTCGGCGAAGGAGCCATGGGCCACGTGGCTGTCACCAAGGAGCCGATCTGCATCTCCGAGTATCATGATTGGGTCGGGCAGTCCAACAAGTACGCCACCGTAGACGTGCACTCGGTCATGGCCGCCCCCTTGTTGATCGGGCACCGGCTGGTGGGGGTGTTCGCGTGCACCCACGACGACCCGGCCCGGCGCTTCGGTCCCGACGACATCCGCCTCCTCAATCTCTTTGCGCCGCAAGCGGCGGTCGCCATCGAAAACGCCAGACTCTACACGGCGGCCCAGCGGCAGAAGCAGTATTTCGAGGACCTGGTTCTCAATAGTCCGGTCGCGGTGGTCACCCTGGACACCCAGCATAATATTGTGTCGTGCAATCCCGCCTTCGAGCACCTGTATGGCTACGGGCAGGGTGAGGTCACCGGGCGGAACCTCGACGAGCTGATTTCCACCGAGACCAGCCGGTCGGAAGCGGTGGCAATCACCCAGCACGTGCTCGCGGAAGGAGCGGTGCGGAGCATAGGCCGGCGGCGGCGACGGGACGGGTCCCTGGTGGACGTCGAGGTTCTCGGTGTGCCGGT
>DATECI010000121.1:0-6752 GCA_035286985.1 Gemmatimonadales bacterium | reverse complement strand
CCTCGCCAATCCACGATGGCGTGAAGCGCGCGGGGCCGGTCGCAAACGCCTTGAAGCGGCCGGTGGAGTCCGCCACCACATAGCGGACCGGGTCCTCCGGGTCCACCACATACTCGCGGAACCAGAGATCGCCATTCGCGGCGATCACCAGGGCATCGATCACGGGCACCTGGGCGGGATAAGAGGCGGCTAGAACCTTTTCCCTGAGAATGCACCCTGTTCGGGAAGGCGGCAAGGGGGGGACGCGAAGCCCTGGAGCGGAGCTTAATGCATTTCTCATCCTCGCTTCACAGTGAAACCCGCTAACTAGCATTCCGTATTGCCTTGCGCACTGAACACGGATGGGTGTCGTGATCCAACGAATTCTGACGGCCATCGCCCTCGCCAGCCTCGGCGCCGGTTCGCTCGCGGGCCAGGCGCCCGCCCCGCGCGAGGTGCTGTCGCTCGAGCGGGCACTGGAGATCGGGCTCGCCCAGAGCCGGACGCTCGCCGATGCCCGGCTGGGCCTGCGGGTCGCCAACCAGCAGGTGCGCGAAGCCTGGGGCAGCGTGCTCCCCGACATCTCGGCCAACGCCTCGTACTCCCGGAACCTCAAGGTCCAGCAGGCCTTCCTCCCGGCGATCATCTTCGACCCCAACGCATCGCCCGACGAGCTGATCCCGGTGCGCTTCGGCTCCGACAACACCTGGCTCGCCGGGCTCTCGCTGGAGCAGCCCCTCTTTCAGTACACCGCCTTCATTGGCGTGGGCGCCGCCGGCCGCTACCGCGACTACCAGCGCGAGCGGGTCCGCGGGGTGGCCCAGGACGTGAGCACCACGGTGCGCCTCGCTTACCTCGACGCCCTGCTGGCCGCGGAGGAGGTCCGGCTCACCGAGCTGAGCGTGGCGCGGGTGGGCCGGACCCTGGAGGAGACCCGCGCGATGAACCGGGCCGGGCTCGCGAGCGATTACGACGTCCTGCGCCTGGAAGTGCAGCTCGCCAACATCACGCCGAACCTCAGGCGGGCCGAGAACGCGGTTGCGGCGACCAAGCGCACGCTGCTCGTGGCCATGGGACGCGACCCGCGGACCCCCGAGGCGATCGAGCTCGAGGGCCGGCTTGCCGACGTGAACGTGGCCGACCTTGCCCAGAACGCCGCCGCCAACGCCGAGTTGCTGCACCAGGTCGGCGTGAATGGGAACGAATCGGCGGCGCCCGATCCGGAGCAGGTCTATCAGGCGGCGCTCGACGCCCGGAGCGACGTGCGCCAGGCGCGGCTCACCGTGCAGCTCGAAAAGGCCCGCCTCGCGGCCCAGCGCGCCGAGTTCTTCCCCAAGCTCACGCTTTTCTCCACCTACAACCTGACCGCGCAGCAGAACGGGGCGCCCGATTTCTTCGGCTCCGCTCGGCAACGGGCCTCGTTCCTGGTGACCGGTCTCCGGGTCGAGATGCCGCTCTTCAACGGCTTCGCGCGCGACGCCCGGATGCGGCAGGCGAGCGGAACCGCGGCGCAGGCGGAAACCCGGCTCGAGCAGCTCGAGCACGAGGCCGCGAGAGAGGTCCACACCCTCAGCGCCGACGTGAGCGAGGCCCGCCTTCGGGTGGACAGTCAGCGGCAGGCGGTGGAGCAGGCCCGCCGCGGCTACGAGATTGCGTCCGCCGAGTATCGCGCCGGACTCGGCTCCCAATTACAGATCACCGATGCCGAAGTGGCGCTCCGGCAATCCGAGTTCAACCAGGCCCGCGCGGTCTACGACTACCTCGCGGCCGTAGCCCGGCTCGCCGCCGCCGCCGGCAACGTCCCGGGCGGGGCCGAGGCAGTGCGATGAGCGCAAGACTCTCCCGGATGGCAAGCATGCCCATGAACCAGCAAACCAACGCCGCCCCAATGGTCACCCTGGTCGCGATCGGCATGACCGCGTGGGTCATGGGTTGCCAGCCGGGGAAGACCGATACCGCCGCCCAAGCGGCCGGCGCGGAAACGGTCCGAGTCGTGAACGTCGAGGTCACGACCATAGCACCCGGGCCGTTCGTGGACTACATCCGGGCCACCGGCGAGGTCGAGGCCTGGAGCGACGTGACCCTCTCGGCGGAGGAGCCCGGCGTGGTGCGGCAGTTCTACGTCGCCAAGGGGGCCTGGGTGCGGCAGGGTGAGCCCCTCGCCAGGATCGACGACGCGGTGCTCAAGGCCCAGACCGAAGAAGCCCGCGCCGCCGCTCGGCTGGCGCAGGAGCAGTACGACCGCCAGCGCCGGGTGTGGGAGGAGAGCAAGGTGGGCAGCGAGATTGGCTTACTCCAGTCCCGCTCCCAGGCCGAGGCCGCCGCGGCTCGGCTGCTCTCGCTGGAAGCGCGGCTGGAACGGACCGTCATCCGGTCGCCGGTCGGCGGCGTCTTCGACCAGAAGCACATCGAGGTCGGCGAAATGGCGCTGCCCGGGGCCCCGATCGGCCGGGTGGTGGCGACCGACCGGCTCAAGGTGTCGGCCGGCATTCCGGAGCGCTTCGCGGCCGACCTCAAGCGGGGCGCCGCGGCCCGCATCACGTTCGACATCTTCCCCGGCCGGGTGTTCGAGGGAACCGTGAGCTTCACGGGCAGCACCGTGGATCCCGACAACCGCACCTTCCCGGTGGAAATCGTGCTCGCCAACCCGGAGCGCCTCATCAAGCCCCACATGGTGGCCAACGTACAGGTGGAGCGGACTCGGCTCGAGGGAGTCATCGTCATTCCTCAGGATGCAGTGGTCCGCACCGAGGCGGGCTACCTGGTGTTCATCGTGGCGGAGCGGGCCGGACAACTGGAAGCAGAGGCTCGCCCGGTCACGCTGGGCGCGGTCTACCAGAACCGGGTGGTCGTCACCGATGGCCTCGAGGCCGGCCACCGGCTGGTGGTGGTGGGCCAGCGCCTGGTGGATCAGGGGAGCCGGGTCCGCCTGGTGAACGCCGCTTCGAAGGCGGCGCAATGACGACCCCGGCCGGCACCAGGTTCAAGGAGTTCGCGCTCACCTCGTTCGCGGTGGATCACCCCACCAGCGTCATCGTCATGACGGCGTTCTTGGGCATAATCGGGATCGGGTCCTACCTCACGATTCCCAAGGAATCGTCGCCGGAAATCGTGGTCCCCAACGTCATCGTCAACACCACCTACGCCGGGGTGGCGCCGGGGGACATGGAGACCCTCATAACCCGGCGGATCGAGGAAGAGCTCAACACCATCGCCGACGTCAAGACGATCACCTCCACCTCGGTCGAGGGCTTCTCGAGCATCAATGTCGAGTTCGAGGCGGGCGTGGACATGACCGAGGCGCTCCGGGAGGTGCGGGAGAAGGTGGACATCGCCAAGCCCGAGCTGCCGCCCGCCGCGGACGAGCCCGGGATCTTCGAGATCAACTTCTCGGAGTTTCCCATCATGCAGGTCAATGTGGCGGGCCCCCACAGCCTGGAGCGGCTGCGCCAGGTCGCCGAGGACCTTCAGGACCAGCTGGAGCAGATTCCCAGCGTGCTGGAGGTCCAGCTCTCGGGCGGGCTGGAGCGGGAAGTCCAGGTAGACGTAGACCTCCCCAAGCTCAAGTACTACGGTCTGGCCTTCCCGGACGTGATCGAGGCGATCGCCGAGGAGAACCTCACCATCCCCGGCGGCTCCATCGAGGTCGGAGACATCAAGTATCCGGTCCGGGTCCCGGGCGAATTCGCCACCACCGCGCCCATCGCCGACATCGTGGTCACCACCAAGAACGGCCGCCCGATCTACCTGCGCGACGTGGCGAGCGTGGACTTCGGCTACCAGGAGCGCGACTCCTACGCCCGGCTCGACGGGCAGCCGGTCGTGTCGCTGGCCGTGAAGAAACGGGCCGGTGAAAACGTCATCGAGACCGCCGCCGCGGTGCGCGCCGTGATCGCGGCGGCGGAGCCCACCTTCCCGCCCCAAACCGTGGTCAAGCTGACGTCGGACGAGTCGGAGGACATCCGCGAGATGGTGGGGAGCCTCGAGAACAACATCATTTCGGGACTCATCCTGGTGGTGGGCGTGCTGCTGTTCTGGCTTGGCGCCCGGACCTCGTGGTTCGTCGGGCTGGCCATTCCGCTGTCCATGTTCATCTCGTTCGCCATCCTCAAGGCCTCCGGCATCACCATGAACATGGTGGTGCTGTTCAGCCTGATCCTGGCCCTCGGCATGCTGGTGGACAACTCGATTGTGGTGGTCGAGAACACCTACCGGTTCCGGGAGCAGGGATTCGACCGGGTAAAGGCGGCGAAGTACGCCACCGCGGAAGTTGCCTGGCCCATCATCGGCTCCACCGCCACGACCCTGGCCGCGTTCCTGCCGATGGTGTTCTGGCCCGGCATCGTGGGCGAGTTCATGCGCTTCCTCCCCCTCACCCTCATCATCACGCTCAGCTCGTCGCTCTTCGTGGCGCTGGTGATCGTGCCGGTGGCGACCTCGCTCCTGCTGGATACCGAGCACGCCGTGCGGGCGCCCCTCAAGCCCGCCCTGCGACGGCTCCTGATCGCCGGGACCGCGGTCGTCTTCCTGGTGATGCTCGCCATCCATTGGCTTGCGGCGGTCCTCCTGGCAGCGACGGCAGGGCTCGCCTACGCGTTCCACCACTTCGTGGGGGTCCGTTCGTCCCGGTGGATGATGCATCGCGCCATTCCGGCGTCGATCGATGTCTACACCCGGGTGCTCCGCTGGTCGCTGACTCACCGCCGCCGGCTGCTGTTGGGGACGGCCGGCTCGTTTGTGGCTACGGTCGCGGTCTTCGGCGCGCTCAACGCGGGCATCGAGTTCTTCCCGGAGGACATTCCCCCTTCGACGGTCTACGTGCAGGTGGAAACGCCCCTCGGCACCCGGGTGGACCACACCGACGCCATCGTGCGGCGGGTCGAGACCGCGTTGGCGGGGATGTCCGGCCGGGAGGACGTCGAGTCGGTGGTGGTGACCACCGGGTCGATGATGACCGCGACCTTCAGCGGCCAATCGAGCGGGACCCACCTGGCGAGCGTCGCGGTCAACTTCGTGGATTACCAGAAGCAGCAGCAGGACGTCTTCGCCACCATCGAGCGGATGCGACCCCTGGTGGGTCAGGACATCGCGGGCGCCGACGTCTCGGTGGAGATGCAGAACATGGGGCCGCCCACCGGGCGGCCGGTAACCATCGAGATCAGGGGCCCCGATCCGGCGGTGCTCCGGGCGCTGGGCGACAGCCTGGTCCACCGGCTCCAGAACTCGGCGCTCTTCGCCAAGCTGGACGGGCTCGAGAGCGACATGGCCGAGGGCCGGGCCGAGCTGGTGATCGAGGTGGACCGCGAGAAAGCCGCGCTCTATGGGCTGACCACCCGGCTGGTGGGGGCCACGGTCCGGAGCGCGATCAACGGGACGCTTGCGTCGAAGTTCCGGGACGGCAAGGACGAGTACGACATCACGGTCCGGCTGGCGAAGCCGTACCGCGAGGACTTGAACGCGCTGGCGGATTTCACGGTCGTGGAGGATGGGAAGCAGATCCCGTTGTCCTCGGTGGCGCGCTGGTACGTGGGAAAGGGCTTCGGCGACGTGAAGCGGAAGGACCTCGATCGGGTGGTGACGGTGTCGTCCGATGTGCGCACCGGGTACAACGCCAACGCCGTGCTTGCCGAGGTGCAGCAGGAGCTGGCCGACGTGCCGGCAACCCTTCCGTCCGGGTATCAGCTCAGCTACACCGGCCAGCAAGAAGAGCAGCAGGAAGCCGAGGGGTTCCTGACCGGGGCGTTCTTCCTCGGGCTGCTGCTCATCGCGTTCATCCTGGTGGCCCAATTCGACTCGGTCACCCGGCCGTTCATCATCATGACTTCGGTGATCATGTCCACCGTCGGGGTGCTGATCGGGCTCATGGTGTTCCGGATGCCGTTCGGGATCATCATGACCGGCATCGGGGTGATCAGCCTGGCGGGCGTGGTGGTCAACAACGCGATCGTGCTGCTGGACTACACCGACACCCTGCGCACCCGCGACGGGCTGTCGCTGCAGGAGGCCGTGGTGAGGGCGGGACGGACCCGGTTCCGGCCGGTCTGGCTCACCGCGATCACCACGGTGCTCGGCCTGGTACCGCTCGCGGTGGGGTTCAATCTCGATTTCATCGGGCTGTACACGGGGCTCAAGCCCGACATTTACCTGGGGGGCGAGCAGGCGGCCTGGTGGGGGCCGATGGCGATCGCGGTCATCGCGGGGCTGCTGTTCGCCACCTTTCTGACCCTGGTCCTGGTCCCGGTGCTCTACACCCTGATGACCGAACTGGAAGAGTGGGTCCGCGGGCGGCTGGTGCCGGCATCCCGCCCGGAGCCGGCAGCGGCGATCAATCCTCCCAAATACCCAGCCTAGGAGCAGGTCGGGGTATAGCCCAGGCCGCGGCGGAGGAGCGGTACGGTATCGGTAGGACGCGCCGCATGACGGGCTGCAGAATGAACCGGTCAAGCGGGGGTGGAGAGTGACTCGTACCGACCTCCACCTGAACTATCGACTGGGCGCGCGATACCGGGCGGCCAGCTCCTTGACCGAGCCGGTCGCCGTGAGCGCGTCAACCCAGCGGGTCGAATAGACCCAGTCGCCGAAGAACCGGGCGAGTTGCTGTGGCGCGACAGCCTTGGCGGTCTCGACGAAGTCGTCGAGCGTCCCTCCGCTCACTCCGTGCCGCAGGTGGCATTCCCGGATCGCTCGCCGGAAGCCCTCTTCGAAGTCGTTGTTACCCTTTGCCTCGCGTCTCTTGAGGCAGGCCGTGCATCTCATAGCCAGTCGGCCTCGTC
>DATECI010000120.1:0-4111 GCA_035286985.1 Gemmatimonadales bacterium | reverse complement strand
CCGCGGCGAAGTATCTGCTCGACCACGGTGTCGAGCAAGTGGACTGGAACACTTTCGGGGCCCGGCGCGGCAATCACGAGGTCATGATGCGGGGGACCTTCGGCAATATCCGCATCAAGAACCGGCTCGTCCCCGAGATGGAGGGCAACTGGACCCTCCACTTCCCGAGCGGAGAGGTGCTCTCGATCTACGACGCCGCGATACGCTACCAGGAGGCAGGCACACCGCTCCTCGTGCTGGCGGGCAAGGAATACGGCACCGGCAGCAGCCGCGACTGGGCCGCCAAGGGTACCGCGCTTCTGGGCGTCAAGGCGGTGATTGCGGAAAGCTTCGAGCGCATCCACCGGAGCAACCTGGTGGGGATGGGGGTCGTGCCGCTCACCTACGAGCCAGGCCAGAACCGGGAGACCCTGGCCCTGACCGGAAGGGAGACCTACACCATCCCCGGCCTCGCCGGGGGGCTCGTGCCCGGGGGCCGGGTTACCATCCGGGCGACGAGCGACCAGGGCGGCGAGACGGTCTTCACCGCTCTGGTCCGGCTGAATTCACCGGTGGAGGTCGAGTATCTCCGCTACGGAGGTATCCTGCCCCGGGTCCTGCGGATGTTCTTGGCACCACGACCCTAGCCGAGCAGTTCCGGCGAGTCACTCTCCCCTGACTCCGCCTCTCCTTGGTACCCCCCAGTGCCGCCAGGTATGCCGGGTTGCCTCAGCCAACCACGCCGGTCGCAGCCACTCGGCCGTCGCCGAGCCTTCGGCCCACTCCACCAGGACGATTCCATGAATCCGCGCTCTTCATGATCTCGCGCCGCGTGCCGGTTGGTCGCCCGATCGACGCGGGCATCCGGAAACGCCCCCAGGTCACCCACCTGAAGAACGAGATCGATGGATCGGCCGGTCTCGCCCTGCCACCGGCCCAGGACGGCGTAGAGCAGGGCGAGATGCCCGTGGACATCTCCAACCACTGCGATGCGCATGACCAGCGGTCGTGCAAGCTTCCCACCAACTTGCTTCTCGTCGAACTCAACCGTCATTCACCGGCGGAAGGATCGCGGGGCTGCTCCTTCGCCACTGGCGGCCAGTTGCAGCGCATCTCCCCAAACGGTACCCTTACGGGGCTATGCCCCGGCCGCCCAGGGAGCTTCCGGCTATGAAAACCAGCCCCACCTCGTGAGCGAGAAAGCCGCCGGGGGGTTGCCCCCGGACGTGCTACGGTCGACAGATCCGGTCAACCCCGCCGGCCAGCCCAGCCCCGACCAAGAGACGACCCTCAGCGCTCCGTTCACAACCCTGGCGGTTGGCGCCCGGGAGAATCGGTTCCGTGCCGAGCAGTTGAGTCGGGGCGAGCGGATCGGCCATTACGAGATCCTGAACCTGCTGGGCGAAGGGGGGTTCAGCGCTGTCTACGCCGCCCGGCACCTCTACCTCAACCACGAGGTGGCCCTGAAAACCCTGCGTCGGGGCGCCACCGGCCGGGAGGACAG
This sequence comes from Gemmatimonadales bacterium, assembly GCA_035286985.1. Taxonomy (GTDB): domain Bacteria; phylum Gemmatimonadota; class Gemmatimonadetes; order Gemmatimonadales; family GWC2-71-9; genus JABFSM01. The sequence goes on along the minus strand of DATECI010000120.1, from coordinate 2,628 downwards.
CGAGCGATTCCTCCGAGAGGCGCAGGCGCTCGCCATCCTGGCCAGCCCCCACGTGATTCGGGTCCATGATGCCGGGATGTGGAACGATCTGCCGTACATCGTCCTGGAAAAGATCACCGGTGACAATGTGCAGGACCTGGTGGCCAGCCGCGGCCCCTTCTCCCTGGGGCGGGCCATGGATCTACTTGAGGAGCTGGGCCGGGTCCTCGTCTTGCAGGAACAGCGGGGCATCCTCCACCGGGACATCAAGCCCAGCAACGTGCTCCAGCGCACCGACGGAAGCTTTTGTCTGGCCGACTACGGTCTGGTTGGCCGGGCTGACGCAACTCAGCGCGCGGCGCGGGAGGCCCTGGAGAAATGGGATGATGTTACCCTGAGCGGGCAGTTCTTCGGGACTCCCCTCTATATCGCGCCGGAGCAAATCGAAGGAAGGGCGGATCACCGCACCGACCTCTACTTGCTCGGGATGACAGCGTGGGAATGTCTCGCGGGGAAGCCGGCCCGCATGCACCTGACCGGCTACGGTTCGGACCTCACAACCCTGTTCGCGCTCGCCCGCCAGCCGCTTCCCACGGCGCGGTCGGTTCGGGACGATGTCCCGGAAGGACTCGATGCGGTGCTGTCCGGCCTGCTCGCACCGGCTCCCGAGGAGCGGTACCATTCGGCCGCCGAGTTCGTGCAGGACCTCGAGGCGTTTCGCTACCAGGGCCGGCCACCTCAGGGAAGTACCCGAGGAGACGTGTTCGTCGCGATGCCCTTCGCTCCCGGTTTCGGAGCTCCCTACGAGGCGATCGAGCAGGCCTGTGTCCGGGTCAGGCTCCGGCCCCGTCGAATGGACCAATTGGTATTCGTGAAGGACATCTGGAACCAGATTGTCCAGGAGATCGAGGCGTGCGCGATGGTGGTAGCCGACTTTTCGGCTGCCGAACGGGAAGCATGGCCCAACCCCAATGTGCTGACCGAGGCGGCCCATGCCCGCGCCATCAACAAGGCGCTGATCATCCTGTCCCAGGATCCGCCGGAGCGGCTGCCTTTTGATTGGCGGCACATCCCGGTGCTCCGCTACACCCCCGACCCGGCGGGGCTACAAGGGTTGACCGAGCAGCTCACGACCAAGCTCCGCCACGCGATGCTGGCCACGGTGCATTGAGCCATGTCATGGCACCTCCTCTCTCACCGGATGAAACGACAGGTGGACCTGGAGTTGCTGGAGTCCGGGAGATTCAACAGTCGTCGCGCATGGCCGACTTCCAGCCAACGCAATACCTTTTACGGATGCCCGCCATTCGTGCCAGGCCGAGCCTCCTGTTCCTGATCCTTCTCCTGACCGCCGCCGCTGCACTCGGCCTTTCCGCCCAGCGCTTCGGCCGGCGCGGAATCCGGTTCGAGCCCAACGTCCCCTACGACGGCAGATTCACGTTCGCCCGCATCCGCTACACCGTCTATGGCCGGAGCGGATGGGAGTTCGATTATCCCACCATGGAACGCAACCTCATGACCATGGTTCAGGAGATCACCTCGCTCCACCCCCATGTTGCCGGGAGCAACATCCACGCCTTCGACGACCCGGAGCTCCTGAAGTACCCCGTCGCCTACCTATCCGAGCCCGGATACTGGATCCCCAGCGACCGCGAGGCGGAAGGGCTGCGCTCCTGGCTCGCCAAGGGCGGCTTCCTGATCGTGGATGATTTCATGCGGAGCGAATGGCACAACTTCGAGACCCAGATTCTGCGCGCTCTCCCCGGCGCGCAGATCCGGCGGTTGGATGTTTCCCACCCCGTGTTCGATGCCTTCTTCCATATCTCGTCGCTCGATATGTCGTATCCCCACGATCCCTGGCTCAAGGCCGAGTTCTACGGGATCCATGAGAACAACGACCCCGCCCGGCGTCTGCAGGTCGTCATCAACTACAACAATGACATCGGCGACTACATGGAGTGGTCGGGCGAGGGCTGGTGGCCGGTCAACATCAGCAACGATGCCTACAAGCTGGCCATCAACTACCTCATCTACGGCCTGAGTCACTAGCCCATGCACCGGCGAACGCCCTGCGCCGTCCGCAGCTTCGGATCCGGCGCCTTCTTGATGGCTGCGCTCTTCCTGGCGCACCCCGTGTCGGCCCAGTCGCCCTCGCTGCTTCCCGATAGTGTAGTCGCAGCCCTGGCTGGGGAGCTCTCCGGGGAAACCGCAATGCGAAACCTGGAGGTCATCGCCCGCGAGCACCGGATGCGCGGTTCCCGCGGCTGGCGTCGAGCTGCGGAGTACATAGTGGCGCAGCTTGCTGCGTACGGCATCACCGACGCGCGAATCGAGCAGTTCCGGGCTGACGGTAGAACCTACTACGGGACCCAGCGATCCCGGCCCCCCTGGGACGCCGAGTTCGCCGAGCTCTGGGAGCTCCGGCAGGACGGATCCGCCTGGATTCGGCACACCCGGCTGGCGAGCTGGGACGCCATGCCGGTCACCCTCGCCCAGGACAGCGAGAGCGGCGAAGTGACCGCCGATTTGGTGGACGTGGGAGACGGAACCTCGGAATCGGATTACGCCGGCAAGGACCTCCGCGGGAAGCTCGTGCTGGCGGGGGCACAGCCCGGCGCGGTCGTGCCGCTGGCCATAGCCCGCTACGCT
>DATECI010000119.1:0-2535 GCA_035286985.1 Gemmatimonadales bacterium | reverse complement strand
ACAACCCGCTGAACCCGAGCGCAAGCCCCAGGCAGCTCCAGCGCTCCGAGGCTGAAGATGACCCACCGGCACCACCGGCACCACGCTGCGCCGGGCCAAGACGATTGCCGTGAATCCGGTGAAGCGCGTGGCCTATCTCTTCCAGCCCGAGCACGGTCCCGCCCCCGCTGCACGCTTGCGGCTCTCCTTGCCACCCGCACAATCAGACCCGCGCCTACTCGTTCCCGCCCCTAGCCCCGCGCCGCGGCGAGCGGCCGCTCCCGAGTGAGCCGGAACACCACCCAGATGGCGAGGGAGGTCGCAACGAGGATCAGGGTACTGATCGCGTTGACCGTGGGCTCGATGTTGCGGCGAACCATACTGTACACCACGATGGGCAAGGTCGAAGAGCCGGTGCCGGAAACCAGCGAAGTAATCACGTAGTCGTCGAATGACATCGTGAAGGCGAGCAGCGCCCCGCCCAGAATTCCAGGCCACAGCTGGGGAATAGTGATGGTCCGAAAGACCGTCAGCTGGTCCGCTCCCAGCACCAGAGCAGCTTCCTCTTGCGTGCGGTCCAGACCCTCGAGGCGGGCCCGCACCACGATGGCCACGAATCCGATATTGAAGGCCACGTGGGCGATGATGATGGTGCCGAGCCCGAGCGGCAGGCCGGCCGCCACGAACAGGAGCAGCAGCGAGATGCCGGCAATGATCTCCGGAGTGACGATCGGCAGGTAGAGCAGCCCTTCGAGAGCCCTCCGGCCGGGGAAACGCCGCCGACCCAGCGCCAGGGCAAGCAGGGTGCCGAAGCCGGTCGCGATGACGGTCGAAACGGTACCGACGATCAGGCTCGCCTCCAGACCCCGCACCAGATCGGGTCGGTCCAGGAGCCGGCGGTACCAGTCGAGGGTGAAGCCGGTCCAACTCACCGAGTATTTCGAGGCGTTGAAGCTGAACGCGATCAGGATCAGCACCGGCAAGTGCAGAATGAAATAGACCAGTCCCGCCAGCAGCAGGACCCAGCGGGGGGGGGATCGGCGGTTCATTGGCGGTCGCGCCATCGAAGCGAAAGCATCACCATCGCCAGGACCAGCATCATCAGCACCAGGGAAACCGCGGACCCGAAGGGCCAATTGCGGGCGCTGGTGAATTGGTTCTGGACCAGATTGCCGATCATCACCTGCTTGGCCCCGCCGAGGAGATCGGCGGTGAGGAAGGACCCGAGAGCCGCCACGAACACCAGGAGCGACCCGGCCATGATCCCGGGAAGGGACAGCGGCAACGTGACGGTCAGGAATTGGGAGCGGGGCCGTGCCCCGAGCACACCCGCCGCTTCGAGGAGCGCCGGGTCGAGCTTTTCCAGTGAGGCGTAAATCGGCAGGACCATGAACGGCAGGAACCCGTACACCAGGCCGAGCAGCACGGCAAAGGGAGTGTAGAGGAGAGTCAAGGGCTCGTGAATCAGCCCGGCGCGCAGGAGCAGGGAGTTGATCAGGCCGGTATCCCGCAGGAGAAAAATCACGGCGAAGGTCCGCACCAGGAAACTGGTCCAGAAGGGCAGCACGACGAGAAAGAGCAGCAGATTGCGGTAACGCCGGCTCCGGGCGATGACCCAGGCCACCGGATAGCCGAGCCCGAGGCACAGGGTGGTCGCGAGCGCTGCCCACAGGACCGTCCTGGCCAGCACCAGGAGGTACAGTGGCTCGAAGAACCGGCGATAGTGTTCGAGGGTGAGACCGGGCTCGACTCCGCCGTAGGTCCCCCGGTGCAGAACGCTTGCGCCGACCATGAGGAGCATCGGCACCGCGAAAAAGAGCGCGAGCCAGAGGGTCCCGGGCGTGAGGAGGAGAGCGGTGCCTGCCACGGGCTTCCGGTGCAAAGCACCGAGGAATCGGCGCCGCAGTCTCATCCGGCTTCCTCGAGCACCCGGCCATCTTCGGGGCGCCAGCCGGTCATCACCTGGTCGCCGCGGGACCACGGTAGCCGCTCGGCAAAACGGCCATCGTTGGGCAGCGATGCGGTGAGCCGGACCCCGTCGGCGAGCTCGACCAGGACCGTGATCCGCTCTCCCAGGAAGATCACTTCCTCGACGATGCCCGCCATGGTGGTGCGAGCGAGGCCGGGGGGAACTGCGCCGGGAGAAAAGAGCTCGACTCGCTCGGGCCGCACCGCGACTCGGCGGCCGACCGGGTCCAGGAGCAGGTTCGACTCGCCGATGAAGCCCGCCACGAACGCGGTGCGGGGCTGCTCGTAGATCTCCCGCGGGGGGCCGATCTGGACGATCCGGCCGTGGTCCATTACCGCGATCCGGTCCGAAATGGTGAGGGCCTCGTCCTGATCGTGGGTGACGTAGACGAACGTGGTGCCGAGGGTGCGATTCAACTGCTTGAGCTCGAGCTGCATCGCCTTGCGAAGGGAGAGGTCGAGGGCGCCGAGCGGCTCATCGAGCAAGAGGATGTCGGGCTCGGTCACCAGAGCGCGGGCGAGAGCGACCCGCTGGCGCTGCCCCCCGGAGAGCTGATCGGGCCGGCGCCGCGCGAACTCGGCGGGCCC
>DATECI010000118.1:0-3053 GCA_035286985.1 Gemmatimonadales bacterium | reverse complement strand
AACCCGCCGGCGGGATCGTGTCCACCAAGTGGGCGGGAAGCAGCTGCACGTGGAAGGTGGCGTCGTAGAACTGCTCCGGATACGCCCGATCGAATCGCATGACCACCCGGTGGTCCCCTTCAGCGGTCACCGAGGCGAGGTAGCGAAGCAGGACGGCGCGACCGGGATCCGCGGTCGAATCACGCATCCGGATAAAGCTGAACACCGCGTCCCGACTGGTTACCGGTTTCCCATCGTGCCAGCGGGCTCGCGGATCGAGCTCGAACACCAGCGTCAGCGAGTCACGACGGGTCCAGCTTTTCGCCAGCTCCGGCTCGAAGCTTCGCTCGTCGGTCGTCACCAGACCGCGGCCGGGACGGGCCAGCCGGAGAAAGAGCAGGTCCGAGACGGCGGAATTCGCGCTCCCCCCGAGGAGCGTTGGGATGGGGGTGGTGGGTTCCTGCCCGAGCAGGATCACGATGGAGCCGTGGTCCGGCGGGCGCTGGGCCAGGACGGGGGCCGGTGCCGCCAGAAAGACGGCCAGGAGAACTCGAGGAGTGATCAGGGGCACTCCCTCAAGATAAGGCGGTCGGTCGGCCGGTAAATCGGAGAGTCGGCCGCTAGCGGTCCCAGGTCCAGGCCGGAGACCGGAATCGGCTTGCGTGGAACCCGGCCCGCTCCTCCACTGCCCCGGGGAGGTCTTGCCGGAGCAGCCATTCGCCGGGAAAGGAGCCGGCCGCGGCAGCTACCGCGTCGGCGGCCTCTGCAAACGTCACTTGCCGCTGGAGGAGTCGCGCGACCGGCGCTTCCGCCGATGAGTGCGAGGAACCGGCCAACCCGCGGACCAGCGCCTGATCGTCCTCGAGGAGCATCGAGCCATGCTGGAGAAACGCGCTGCCCTGCCGGACCTGCGCGCTGCCGACCACCTTATGGCCCTCGACCAGGACCTCACCCCCAACCGGTGCGGCAAAGCAGGGGCCGGCCGAGGGGCCGGGAGAGACCGAAGCCGGCGCGAGCTGGGCATTCAGCCCCAGCCTGCGAAGCGCCCCAGCCAGCATTTCGTGAATCGCGCGGTACGCCGCTTTGAGCCCGCCGAATCCGACCAGCGGTGCCGCCACCGCGTAGGTTAGCTCCCGGGCGTGCCAGACCGCACGGCCGCCGGTCGGGCGCCGCACGCAATCCAGACCCAGCTCTCGGATTCGCTCCCGGTCGTAGCGCCGGCCGACGGGCTCGTGGCGACCGAACGAGAGGCAGTGCGGTTCCCACTGATACAGGCGAAGAAAGGCGACCCCGCCCTCCTCCCGCATGACGAGGTCGAGCAGGGCGCAATCCACCGCCATGTTGCGCCAACCTGGAGCGGGGGGGTCGACCACCAGGGTCCAGCGGAGCGGTGAACGGTTCACTGTTCACCGTTCACTGTTCACTGTAGTCCGCGATCGGTGGACACACGCACACCAGGTTCCGGTCCCCGAACGCCTGATCGATCCGGCTGACCGTGGGCCAGACCTTGTGGGACCGGGTGGCCGGGGTGGGGAAGCCCGCCCGCTCCCGCGGGTAGGGCCGGGTCCAGTGGTCCGAGACGATCTGCTCCAAGGTGTGAGGGGCGTGGTGGAGCAGGTTGTCCTCCCGCGAGGCGGTGCCGGTCTCGATTTCGCGGATCTCTTCGCGGATGGCGATCATCGCCTCGCAGAATCGGTCCAGCTCCTCCTTCGACTCGCTCTCGGTCGGCTCGACCATGAGGGTGCCCGCCACCGGGAACGACACCGTGGGCGGATGGAACCCATAGTCGATGAGCCGTTTGGCCACATCCTCGACGTCCACGCCGGCCGAGGCCTTGAAGGGTCGGCAATCGAGAATGCACTCGTGCGCGATGAGTCCGGCATGGCCCGAGTACAGGGTTCGATAATGACCCTCGAGCCGCTTGGCGAGGTAGTTCGCGTTCAGGATCGCGTAGCGGGTTGCCTCGGTCAGCCCGTCCGGTCCCATCATCGCGATGTAGGCCCAGGAGATGGGCAGAATGGAGGGGCTACCCCAGGGCGCCGCCGACACGGCGCCGCTCCCGGTGGCGGGCCCCGCTACCAGGGGATGGCCCGGCAGATAGGGCGCCAGATGCGACGCCACTCCGATCGGCCCCATCCCGGGCCCGCCCCCCCCATGGGGAATGCAGAAGGTCTTGTGGAGATTGAGATGGCAGACGTCCGCCCCGATGTCCGCCGGTCGGGTGAGGCCCACCTGCGCGTTCAGGTTAGCTCCATCCATATACACTTGCCCGCCATGCCGGTGGATGGTGGCGCAAATCTCTTTGATCCCGTCCTCGAACACCCCATGGGTGGACGGATAGGTCACCATCAGCGCGGCGAGCTCGCGGCGGTGGGCTTCCGCCTGGGCCTTGAGGTCGGCCAGATCGATGTCCCCGCTCGGGTCGGTTTTCACCACCACGACCTTCATCCCGGCCATGACCGCGCTGGCCGGGTTAGTGCCGTGGGCGGACTGGGGAATCAGACACACCGTGCGGTGGCCTTGTTCCCGGGCCGCGTGATAGGCCCGAATCACCAGAAGTCCCGCGAACTCACCCTGCGATCCGGCGTTGGGCTGAAGCGAGACCTTGGCGAAGCCGGTGATCTCGGCGAGCCACGCTTCCAGATCGTCGAAAAGCTGTCGGTATCCCTCCGCCTGCCCGGCGGGGGCGAACGGATGCAGCTCGCTGAACCCCTCCCAGGTTACCGGCACCATTTCCGTCGTAGCGTTGAGCTTCATGGTGCAGGAACCGAGCGGGATCATCGCGGTATTGAGCGACAGGTCCCGGCCTTCCAGCCGGCGCAGATAGCGGAGCATCTCGGTTTCGGAGCGGTACCGATGGAACACCGGATGGGTGAGATACGGTGAGCTGCGCTGGAAACGGGACGGGATTCCGGTTCCCCCGTCGGCCCGGCCGCCGGGCCGACCGGCCGCACCAAAGATTGCAATGAGTTCGTCCACATCGGCGTCGGTCACCGTCTCGTCGAGCGCCACGCCGATCCGGGTCGGCGATACCGCGCGCAGGTTGATCCGGCGGGCGTCCGCGGCAGCGTGGA
>DATECI010000117.1:0-4138 GCA_035286985.1 Gemmatimonadales bacterium | reverse complement strand
GACCCCGGAGCTCCTGGAGGTGCTTCGGATCGCGGGAGTCGTGGATGCCGGCGGCAAAGGCTTCGTGCGGATGCTCGAAGGGGTGGCTCGGCTCATCGAGGGCGACCCGATCCTTCCGGTCGCTCCGGGCGCACCGGACTTCGGCGAGGGAGAAAGCCCAGCTGCCCTGGTCAGCGTCGTGGCGGAGCGGGACTATCAGTTCTGCACCGAAGCGGTCGTACGGGGAACCCCGCTTCCCGCGACCAACGAGGTGCGGGCGGCGCTGCACCAGTTCGGGGGCTCCGTCGTCGTGGCTGCAGTCGCGGATATCCTCAAGATCCATGTGCACACGGACACCCCCGAGGCCGTCTTTACCTACGCCGGCCGGTGGGGCAATTTGACCTCCAGGAAAGCCGACGACATGCGGGTCCAGCATCGGGTGCTCTCCCATCCCGAGCGCCGTCCCGTGGCCGTCGTGACCGATACCTCGGCCGACTTGCCCGACGCGGTCCTGGACCGCCATCATATTGCGCTGGTGCCGCTGCAGATTCTCTTTGGGGACACCGTGTTTCAGGACCGGGTGGGGCTGCGGCCGGAAGAGTTCTATCAGCGGTTACGAGCCGCCAAAGACCTCCCTACCACGTCGCAGCCCACGCCAGCGGATCTTATGAGGGTGTTTCGCTCGGCGCTCGAAGAGGCGGACGAGGTGGTGGCAGTGCTGCTGGGCTCGGCGCTCTCGGGGACGTACCAGGCCGCCCAGGCGGCGGTGAGGGCGGCAGGACTCGTGGGTGTCACTCTGGTGGATAGCCGGGCGGCTTCGTTCTGCCTGGGACTCCTGGCGCTCCGGGCGGCGGAGCTGGCGGAATCGGGCTGGCGGGCCGAGCGAATCGCCGCGGAACTGTCCCGGGTGCGAGACCAGTCGGGCCTCTTGCTGACGGTAGACACCTACGACAACCTGATCCGGTCCGGCCGGGTGTCCCGAGGCAAGGCCTGGATCGCGGGGATGCTGGACGTCAAGCCGATTCTGAGCCTCGACGGCTCGGGGCGGCTCATTCCCGTGGACCGAGTGCGGGGCCGGGATGCGGTCGTGGGCCGCATGCTGGGGCTGCTGGAGCGGCGGCTCACGCCCCGGCCGAAAGTGGTGCGGTTCGGGATCGCCCATGTCGAGGCGGCGGAGGCGGCCGAGCGGATTCGGAACGCGCTGGTCGCGGCGTACCAGCCAAGGGACTGCTTCGTGGCCCTGGCCACTGGAGTGCTGGGGACCCATGTTGGTCCGGGAGCGCTCGGCATCGGCTGGCAGGTGGAGGATTGAGCCGGGCCGGTGCGGCGCCTCGGCCGGCCCGACCGTCCCCTCTGGTGGACATGGTGTGGCGGGCTGCGGACAGTCTGAACGCGCGGGACCTGGTCGCGCTCGACCTCCGAGGCCTCAATGACGCAACGGATTGGTTCGTGATCGCCTCAGGGACGTCGGATGCCCACGTGCGCGGCATAGCCAATGCGGTAGTCCGGAAGCTGGAGGGCGCTGGCGCCCGAGCTCATCACATCGAAGGCCTCCCATCCGGACGGTGGGTCTTGTTGGATTTTGTGGACGTGGTGGTCCATCTGTTTCACCCCGAGGCCCGGGCGTTCTATCAACTGGAGCGGCTCTGGAACGACGCTCCGAGGCTCCAGCCTGCGGCCGAAAGGAAGTCTCCATGATACGTCGGTTGGGCACCGCGATCCTGCTGCTCGCGCTGCTTCCCGCAGCTCTTCCGGCCCAGTACTTCGGCCGCAACAAGGTGCAATACGGTCGCTTCGATTTCCGGATCATCCAGACCGAGCACTTCGACGTCTACTACTACCCGGTGGAGCGGGTCGCGGCGCTGGACATCGCCCGGATCGCGGAGCGGTCCTACGCCAAGCTTTCCCGGGCGCTCAACCACACCTTCGAGGAGCGCAAGCCGATCATCGTGTACGCCTCCCAGGCGGATTTCCAGCAGACCAACACCACGGGGGGCGAGATCGATGAGAGCACCGGCGGCTTCACGGACTTCCTGCGGCACCGGAACATCTTCCCGCTGTCGGGCTCCTACGAGGAGAACCAGCACGTCCTCCAGCACGAGATGGTGCATCAATTCCAGTTCGACATCTGGTCGCGGGGCCGAGTCAGCGGGATGCAGGGGATCCTGACCGCCAACGCGCCGCTTTGGTTCGGGGAGGGAATGGCGGAATACTTCTCCCTCGGCCCGGTGGATCCCAATACGGCGATGTGGCTGCGGGACGCCGCCAACGAGAGCAAGCTGCCGAGTGCGGAAGACTTCTACCGGTGGTTCCCTTACCGGTTTGGGCACGCGCTGGTGGGCTACATCGGCCAGCGCTGGGGCGACGAGGCCCTCGGTCAGATCACCAAGCTGGGCTCGAGCGGGGGCGTCGAGTCCGCTTTGCAGCGAGTGCTGGGGATGAGCTTCCCGCAGCTGGTGGACCAGTGGCGAGACGCGGTGCAGAAGGAGTACCTGCCGGAGGTCGCGAACCGGGCCAAGGCGCGCACCGTGGCCCAGGAGCTCCTGACCGAAAAGCGCACCGGCGGAGGATGGCACCTGGCGCCGGCCTTGTCTCCCGACGGGTCGAAGATCGCCTACCTGAGCGAGAAAGACTTCTACTTCGTGGACCTGTGGCTGGCCGACGCCCGGACCGGCAAGACCGAGAAGCGGCTGCTCAAATCCACCTATAGTGGCAACTACGAGACGTTCCGGTTCATCAACTCGGCAGAAAGCTGGTCGCCGGACGGGAAATTCCTCGCCGTCGCGGCAAAGCACGCCGGCAAGGACGATATCGTGATCATCGATGTCGACCGGAACCGCACCGTCCGGTCCATCCGGCTCCCGCTCGCGGGCGTCACCGCGCCAACCTGGAGTCCCGACGGCGCGAAGTTGGTGTTCAGCGGGCTCGCGGGAGGGCTTTCGGATCTCTACACCATCAACGCCGACGGCACCGACCTCACCCGGCTCACCAACGATAAGGAAGCAGACCTCCATCCGGTTTGGTCACCGGACGGAAAGACGATCGCGTTCGCGACCGACCGAGGCCCGGGAACCGACATCGCGGCCCTCCGGTGGAGCACGCTGCGCATCGCGCTGTATCATCTGGATACCGGGCGGTTCGAATATCCCGATGGGCTCGAGGTGGGCCGCAACAGCAATCCACAGTGGTCGCCGGACGGGAAGTCCATCGCCTTCGTCTCGGATCGCAACGGCGTCGCCAACGTGTATCTGTTTGACCGAGCCGACGACCAGATCTACCAGCTGACGGACTTCTACACCGGCGTTCAAGGGATCACCCCGCTCTCACCGGTTCTTTCCTGGGCCCACTCGGCCGACCGGCTGGCGTTCGTGTATTTCGAGCAGGGGCGCTACGACGTGTACGCGCTCGACAATCCCCGCGCGCTCAAGCAGCAGCCGTGGAACCGCCAGCAGGTGGCCCAGCGGAGCTTGGCGGCGATCGCGCCGCGCCCCGGAGTGGCCCGGGCCACGCTGCCACCCCCGGCCGGCCCCCAGATCCTGGAGGGTCGCACGGTGTATCGGACCCGGCACGGCTTCCGCCCGGCGGATTCGTTGCGCGCCGATTCCGCGCGGGGCCAGGCCGGGGAACCCATCTCCGTGGCGCGGATCCTCGATTCGATGGCGTTCACCCCGCCGGATACCAACGAATTCACCTTCCGGTCCTACAAAGCCCGGCTGGAGCCGGAGTACGTCACCCGTCCGACCATCGGGTACACCCGAAACAATTTTGGCCAGGGAGTATCCGGCTCGACCGCTATCGTGCTGGGCGACATGCTCGGCAATCATCAATTGGGGATTGGGGCTTCGCTGAACGGCCGCATCAACGAGACCTTCTTCCAGGCGATGTACGTCAACCTGGCGCGGCGGCTCAACTGGGCCGTCGGAGCGATGCAGGTGCCGTACTTTTACTTCGAGAGTGCGGGCGTCGCGGAGTCTCCGGTCTCGGGCGAGCGGCTCTATGTCGAGAACCTCCGCCGGCTGGTCATCCGCCAGGGACAATTGATCACCGCCTATCCCTTCAGCCGATTCCGGCGGCTCGAGCTGGGGGCCAGCGTGGTGAATGTGACGGACGACCGGCGCTCCTTCGTCATCCCGTTCGACCCGGTCACCGGGCGCCAGAC
>DATECI010000116.1:0-5880 GCA_035286985.1 Gemmatimonadales bacterium | reverse complement strand
TTCCGAAACGGCCGGGTCTATACCGCCAACGACAAGAGTCCCCATGCCGAAGCGGTTGCGGTCCGGGGAAACCGGATCGTCTTCGTCGGCAATAACGCCGGGGCCTATCGGCTGGGCGGCCCCTCGACCCGGGTGGTGGACTTGAAGGGCGCCGCGCTCTTCCCCGGTTTCACCGACGCCCACGTCCACCTCTCCGGCGTGGGGGCCCGGGAGATGAACCTCAACCTCGAGGGCGCCAATACCCTGGAGGAGTTTCTCGCCCGGGTAAAAGCCCGGGTGGACCAGGCCCGCCCGGGACAGTGGGTAACCGGACGCGGCTGGATCGAGACCTTCTGGAAGCCGCCGGTCTTTCCGACCCGGCAGGATCTCGACCGCATCGCCCCCAACAACCCGGTCTACCTGACCCGCGCCGACGGCCATGCCTCGGTGGCGAACAGCGCCGCGCTCCGCCTGGCGGCCATAACCCGCAACACTCAGGCTCCCGAAGGGGGAGCGATCAACCGGGCTGCCGACGGCGAGCCTACCGGCATGCTCATTGACCGGGCCCAGGGCCTGGTGGGCCGGCTGGTGCCGCCGGCCGGCGAGGCCGAGCTGGATGAGCGGATCCTCCGCGGCGCCCAGCGCGAGGTCGAGCTGGGCTGGACCCAGATTCACGAGGCCGGCGAAAGCTGGTCCGGGGTGGAGCGGCTTCGGCGGCTCTATCGGGACGGCAAGCTCAAGCTGCGGATCTACCAGTCGATCCGTGGCCCGGGCCGGGATGTCGACACCCTGATCGCGCGGGGCGCCAGCCTCGGCGAATTCGGCGGTCTGCTCACGGTGCGCGCCATCAAGGTGACCATCGACGGCGCCCTCGGGAGCCGGGGCGCCGCGTTGCTAGCCCCCTACTCCGACGACCCGAAGAACACTGGGCTCATCACCGCCGACACCACCGCGTACCAGGCGATGCTGGTCGCCGCCCTGCGCAACGGGATCCAGGTGGAAACCCATGCCATCGGAGACCGGGGCAACCGCCTCATGCTCGATTTCTATGAGCGCGCTATGGCGGCGGTACCGGCGGCGGAGCGCAAGGTCGCCGAGCCGCGCTGGCGCGACGAGCACTCCCAGATCGTGAACCCGGCCGACATCCCCCGCTTCAAGCAGCTCGGGGTGATCGCCTCGATGCAGCCCTCGCACGCGATCGGCGACCTGTACTTCGCCCCTTCGCGACTCGGGATGGAGCGGCTCCGGGGCGCTTATGCCTGGCAGAGCTTCCTCAAGCTCGGCGTGCCCATCGCGGGCGGGAGCGATGCGCCGGTGGAAAGGGGCGAGCCGTTGATCGAGTTCTATGCGGCGGTGGCCCGGAAGGATCTCCAGGGCCGCTCGGGAGAAGGGTGGCACCCCGAAGAGGCGGCTACCCGGGAGCAGGCCCTCCGGATGTTCACCGTGGGGGCGGCCTATGCCGCGTTCGAGGAGGACCAGCGCGGGACCATCGAGGTCGGGAAGCTGGCCGACTTCACCGTGTTCGACCGCGACCTCATGCGGGTACCCGTGGCCGAGATCCTGAAGGCGAAGACCCTGATGACCGTGGTCAACGGAGAGATCGTGTACTCAGCCCGGTAGGATCGCGAGGGGATGATTATGTCGAGATGGGACCGATTCCAGCTCGTTACCGCAGCGCTCTTGACCGGAGCGGCGCCGCTCGCGGCCCAGCCCGGCGGGATGACCCCCGAGGCCAAGGCCCGCCGCTGGGCCCTCGAGAAAGAGCTCGATTCGCTCGCGGTGATCGACCGCAAGGTGATGCTCCCGATGCGCGACGGGGTCCGGCTGGCCACCGACATCTACCGGCCCAAGGACAGCTCGAAGAAATACCCGGTCATCTTCAGCAAGACGCCCTACAACTTCAACTACTGGGACGTGCGCAACGGCGTCCCCGCCGACCTGAGCACGGTCCTCGCCGCCATCAAGCGGGGCTACGCCTACGTCATCCAGAACGAGCGGGGTCACTTCTTCTCCGAGGGCAACTACGACATCCTCGGCCCGCCCCGCACCGACGGCTACGATGCGATCAAGTGGATGGCCGGGCAGCCCTGGTCCAACGGGAAGGTCGGCCTGATCGGCTGCTCCTCGACGGCCGAATGGCAGATGGGGGTGGCGGCGCTCTCGCCCCCCGGGTTAGGTACGATCATCCCGCAGGGCTTCGGCGCCGGCGTCGGCCGGGTGGCCCCCTACTTCGAGCAGGGCAACTGGTACCGGGGTGGGGCGGTGCAGATGCTCTTCATCGCCTGGCTGTCGGGCGAGCAGAACCAGGTCCGCCCAACCTTCCCGCCCGGCACCACCCAGCCGGAGCTGATTCTGGCGGCCCGGGCCTTCGACCTGGCCCAGCAGCGGCCGCCGGTGGATTGGTCCCAAGCGCTCCGCCACCTGCCCGTAATGGACATCATGCGGGCCGCGGGCGCCCCCAGGGGGATCTTTGCCGATGCGATGCCGGTGCCGACCGGCGGGCGCATGATTCAGCGGGAACCCAACGACTCGGCCTGGTACCGGGGTGGGCTCTTCCACGACGACATGCGCATCGACGTGCCGGGGCTCTGGATCATGTCCTGGTATGACGTCTCGGTCGGCCCCAACCTCGCCACCTACAACCACGTACGCCGGACCGCTGCCCCCGAGGTCGCCAACCGGCAATACGCCGTGATCGCGCCCACCTTGCACTGCGCCCATGCCCGCGCCACCGAAAACACCACGGTCGGGGAGCGCAGCGTTGGCGATGCGCGCTACGACTACGCCGCGCTCACCTACGGCTGGTTCGATCATTTCCTCAAGGGCGAGAACAACCGGCTGCTCGACACGATGCCCAAGGTCCGCTACTACACCATGGGCAGCAACCGGTGGCAGACCACCGACAGCTGGCCCCCCAAGGGCGCCGAACCGATGACCTTCTACCTCTCCAGCGGGGGCAAGGCCAACACCCTGAACGGCGACGGCCTGCTCACCAGTCGGCCGCCGGCGGTGAACCGGCCGGATGCTTTCACCTATGACCCGATGAACCCGGTGCCGTCCCACGGCGGCAACGTCTGCTGCACCGGCAACGCGGTGCGGGGCGGCGCGTTCGACCAGCGCGAGCTGGAAGCGAGGCCGGACATCCTGGTCTACTCCACCGTGCCGCTCCAGGAAGGCCTCGAGGTGAGCGGGCCGATCGAAGTGACCCTCTACGTGGCCTCGGACGCAAAGGACACCGACTTCACCGTGAAGCTGCTCGATGTCTACCCCGATGGCCGCGCCTACAACTTGGACGAAACCATCCAGCGCGCCCGCTATCGCGAGGGCTACACCAGGCCGCCGGTCTTCCTGGAAAAGGGCAAGGTCTACAAGGTGACCCTCTCGCCGCTCACCACCAGCAACTACTTCGAGGCGGGGCACCGCATCCGCATCGAGGTCAGCAGCAGCAACTTCCCCCGCTTCGACCGCAACCTGAATACCGGCGGCCGGAACTATGATGAAACCGAGGGTGTCGTCGCCCACAACCTGGTGCATCACTCCCGGCAGTATCCGTCGGCGGTGACCCTGACCGTGGTCCGGAAGCCGGTGCCCTGAGGTGGTAGGACGGTAGGTACGCTGGGGGGCCGCTGGTGCTCAAAACGGCGACCTGCTGGTCGACCGGGTCCGGAGCTGGCGTGGTGATCGCCCGGAATCAGCGAGACCTTGCCCGCGCCGCCCAGCGTCTCAACTTCCGCCTCTGCGGTAGCACCCCGGGACTGCTCTGGTTCGATGCGGCCGCGCGGCGCCGGGTTCCTGCTGTGACGGTGGCAAAGAGCCCCGGCTGCTAACCGACCTGGCCTGAATGCTGCACGCTGGCTGACCCGCCGCCCCGCCCTATATTTCAAGGGCTCCGTTATTTCAAGGGCTCCGTCAGCCGGGTTCGCGAGAGGTAGTGCTATGAGATACCGGGTGAGTGAGGAGAAGGTGGCCTGGCGAATCGTGGATGGAGAGGGTGTGCTCCTCCACGCCGACACCTCGGCGTACTTCGGCCTCAATCGCATCGGAACCCTGCTTTGGACCGAGCTGGCGCGCCGTACCACCGGAGTGGACGACCTCGCGGCATGGACCAGACAGCGCTTGCCCGATGCACCGGCCGAGCTCCCCCGCGACATTGCGACGTTTCTCGAGCAGCTGAAGGAGCATGATCTGCTGGACCCGGTCAGCGAAGGGGAGACCGGCGATCGAACGGCGCCGCGAGCAGTCGAGGCGCCGGCCCTGGATGGGTTCCGGTACGAGCCGCCACAGCTGCTTCGCTTCGGCGAGCTGGAGAAGCTGATCCTCAGTGGTGAATGAGGCCAGTGACGGCGGGCCGGAAGGCCCCGCGAAGAAGACCCGCCTGATCGCCCAGGAACTCCTGGTCAAAGTCTCCGCGAAGCATCGGACTCTCTATTTCCACGGGGAGTCGATGCGCCCGTTCCTGGTCGAGGGTGACGAGGTCGTGGTCGAACCCGTCGAATGGGAGCAGATTCGCCTCGGCGACATCATTACCTACCGATACCTGGACCGCTTTCCCACCCGCCGCGTGGTGCGCAGAACCAGCGAGCGGCTTGACCTCTGGTGCGATAACTGGCCGGAACGCCCCTTCTCGACCGTGCCGGAAGACGTGCTGGGTCGCGCCATCGCGCGGCGCCGCGGGGAGGCTTGGCTCACCGCCGGCCACCGCGGGTGGAAAATGGCGCGGCTGAGGGCCCTGCTGCGCTACCATCTGCGCTACGCGCGGCGGGTCCTCATACCCGGAGCGTATTGGCGAGCGCGGGGGATGGTCGGGGGAGTGCTGCGAGCGGTCGGACTGCGCCGTCGCCGGGCCAGCGAATGACCGCCTCGCCGAGGTCCCCGGCGCCCGAGAGCGAGTTCCCGGAGAGTGGGCCGCCCAGCGCGCTGATCCGCTTTGGGAGCCTCTGGGGCCGGCTGGCCTCCCCGCGCCCGGAGTACACCGAGGCGTTGCGCACCGTGTTCGGCGTCGGGCTCCATCCGTGGCACCCGGAGCGGGGCGGTGCGCCGCAGTTTGATCTCCTCCTGGAGCCGCCGCCCCTCTCGGCGGCAGAGACCCGGGCCACACCCCAGGTGCCCCTCAACGTCATGCAGCTCGGCGGAACCGAGCGCAGCCCTACCATTATGACCGACGCGCTTCGGGCCGAGCTCGAGGTGGACGCCCGCCCGATCAAGATCCGGCTTTCGGTCCGGCGCGAAGACGTTCCGTTCCCTGCCCTCTGCGTCCACTTCGGGGTCATCATCCACAAACTCCTCCTCCTCATGGACCGGGTGATCTTGCACGCCGCCGCCGTGCGGCTGCACCAGGTGGTGCATGTCTTCGTCGGGGAGAAAGGTGTGGGCAAGAGCACCATCTGTCTTCGGCTGGCCCGGGCCGGAGGAACCGTATTGGGCGAGGACAATGTCGTCCTGCGGCGGACCCCGCCCGGATTTCTGGTCAGCGGGGGGGATCAGCGGTCCCGAGTGACGGCGCAGACCGAGCGGCACTTCTTCGCAGAGCCGCTCGCCGTTCCGGCCCGGGACTTTGCCGGCACCATGAAGAAGGAGATCCGGATGGCCGATTTCTTCAACTCACGGCCCTTCGAGGACTTCCCTGCCCACCGCCTGCTGTTTCCCCGGGTGACCGGGCGGTTTCAGCTTCGCCCTCTGAACCCGCAGTCGGCTCTACTCCGGTTGATGGCGTACAACGGGCACTTCCAGCGCTTCGCGGGCCCAGCGGATCAGGTGCGCTTTCTCGATCTGCTGGCCGGCTTCATTGCCACGGTATCGGCTTACGAATTGGAGCTGAGCCACGATCTCAACGAGCTCGACCGGCTCGTGGAGGCGCTGCAGGATGCCTGACGCCGCTGGAGTGGTGGCGTTCCAGGGGAG
>DATECI010000115.1:0-4435 GCA_035286985.1 Gemmatimonadales bacterium | reverse complement strand
CGATCTCGCCGTCCCGGATTTCGCACGCGCAGCGAGCTGCGACCGTTGACTCTGCCATGGCTGGGGACCTCACGGAGAAAGGGCCGGGCGCCGCAGCCGCAACGCGTTCCCGATCACCGAGACCGAGCTCAGGCTCATGGCCGCGGCGGCCAGGACCGGGGAGAGCAGCAACCCGAAAAGCGGATACAGCACCCCGGCGGCGATCGGCACCCCGGCCGAGTTATAGAGAAACGCGAAGAACAGATTTTGTCGGATATTCCGGATCGTTCGATGGGAAAGCCGGCGGGCCCGCACGATCCCGCGCAGATCACCTTTGACCAGGGTCACGGCCGCACTTTCCATGGCCACGTCGGTTCCGGTTCCCATCGCGATGCCGACGTCGGCCTGCGCCAGAGCGGGAGCATCATTGATCCCATCGCCCGCCATGGCTACCACTCGCCCTTGCGATTGGAGCCGCTTGACGATCTCGACCTTCTCATCGGGGAGCACCTCCGCGAGGATTTCGTCGAGGTCGAGCTTCCGCCCCACCGCTTGGGCGGTGCCGCGGCTGTCCCCGGTGACCATCACCAGGCGGATGCCTGCGTCATGCAGCGCCCGGATCGCCTCGGGGGTGCTTTCCTTGATCGGGTCGGCCACTCCGATCAGACCGGCGGCGGTTCCGTCGATCGCCACGAACATCACGGTCTGCCCGTCGCGGCCGAGCTGCTCGGCGCGCTCCGCGAGGTCACCTGGCTCGACCCCGAGGTCGTTCAGCAGGCTCCGGTTCCCGAGCGCAACCGCTCGCCCATCTACCGTTCCCGACACCCCTTTCCCCGTGACGCTCCGGAATCCGGTAGCCGGTCCCAGCGCGATGCCAAGCCGCCGACTACCCTGGACGATCGCCTCGGCAAGCGGGTGCTCACTCCCTCGCTCCAGACTCGCGGCCAGTCGGATCAGAGTCTCCTCGTCGAAACCCGGGCCAGGCAGCACCGTGACCAGCCGGGGCTTGCCTTCGGTCAGGGTGCCGGTCTTGTCCACGACCAGCGTGTCCACCTTCCTCACCAGCTCGATTGCCTCGGCGTTTCGGAACAGCACTCCGAGAATGGCTCCCTGGCCGGCGGCCACCATAATGGACATCGGGGTCGCGAGACCCAGCGCGCAGGGGCACGCGATGATCAGCACCGCGACCGCGTTGACGAGCGCATGGGCCATGCGGGGCTCGGGGCCAGCCAGACTCCACACCGTAAAGGTCACCAGCGCAACCAGCACCACGATCGGCACGAAGTAGGCTGAGACCTGATCGGCGAGCCTTTGAATCGGAGCGCGGCTGCGCTGGGCCTCGGCCACCATCGCCACGATCCGCGAAAGCAGGGTGTCCGCCCCGACTTTTTCGACCTCCATGATGAATGAGCCGCTCCCATTCACGGTCGCTCCGACCACCCGGTCGCCGGGCGCCTTTTCCACCGGGATCGGCTCGCCGGAGACCATCGATTCATCGATCGAGCTGGTTCCTTCGAGCACCACCCCGTCCACCGGGACCTTCTCGCCCGGACGGACCCGCAGACGGTCGCCAATGGCGAGGGTATCGAGTCCTACATCTTCCTCGGTGCCGTTCTGCCCCATCCGGCGCGCGGTCTTCGGGGCGAGCCCGAGCAGCCGGCGAATGGCGGCACCGGTTGCCGCTCTGGCCTTGAGCTCGAGGACCTGTCCCAGCAGAATGAGGGTGACGATGACGGCCGCAGCTTCGAAGTAGACCGCGACTTCGCCGTCTCGCCGGAACGACGCCGGGAAGATCCCGGGGGCCAACGCCGCCACCACGCTGTACCCGTACGCCACCGAGACCCCCAGCCCGATCAGCGTAAACATGTTGAGTCGGCGGTTCTTGACCGATTGGACCGCTCGGGTGTAGAACGGCCCCGCGGCCCAAACGCACACCGGGGTCGCCAGAACCAGTTCGACGATGACCTGCATCCGCATCGAGAGCAATCGGGTAATCGGGTCACCGGGCAGCAGGTGGCCCATGGCAAGTACCACCAGCGGAGCGGTGAGCGCGGTCGCGAGCCAGAAGCGGCGGGACATGTCCCCCAACTCGGGACTCGGTTCGTCGGCAGCGGTCGGCATCATCGGCTCGAGCGCCATCCCGCAGACCGGACACGAGCCCGGTGCGTCGCGCACGATTTCGGGATGCATGGGGCAGGTGTAGCGCACCCCGGCCACCATCGGAGCCGCGGCCACCGCAGAGTCGCCGGAAGGGGCCTTCGGGAGGTACTTCGCGGGGTCCTTCCGGAATCGATCGAGGCAGCCCGGACTGCAGAAGAAGAACTCCTGGCCGCCCATGGTGGTACGCAGTGGACTGGTGACCGGCACGGTCATTCCGCAGACCGGGTCGATGCCGGTAGGAACATCGAGCTGGGGAAGGGGTCTCATGACCCCGAATCTATATACCCCCTCCCCCTATGTCAACGGACGGCAGCCCTCTCGTTACTGACCGTCTAGACCGGTCCGGCCACTCCTTTGGGTACTGGGCGCTCACTGCCCAGGGCGGCCTGCACACTTACGAACTCACCCACGTTCTCCATCGTGACCAGGCCGACCAGCTTCCCCCGCCGCAGAACCGGAATTGTAGGACACTCCCGCCCTTGCAGGCGCTGGAATGCCACTTCGATCATCTCGGATGCGTCGGCCGTCGGTACCCCCCGCCGCATGACCTCGCTCACCGAAGAGCGGCCGCCCTGCTTGGCCAAAGCCGCGATGAGGTCGGACCGGCAAAGGACCCCCTCCACCACGTCGCCGTCGAGGACCGGAAAGTCCTGCTGGCTGCCCGCCAGCAGCCGGTCCACCGCGTGGGCGAGGCTGTCGTTGGGCGCGAGGGTCTGGAAGTCGGTGATCATGGCCCGCTCCAGGGGAATGCCGGCGAGCGCGGTCTTCATCTGGGTCATCGCAGCTTCCTGAGCTGCGCCGATCCAGACGAACAGCGCGATGAACAAGAGGAACGGATTGAAGAACAAGCCGATCAGTCCGAAGAGGAGAGCAAACCCCTGCCCCAGGTGGGCGGCCACCTGGGTGGCCTTCATGTAGTCCATCCGCATCGCCAGCAGCGCCCGGAGGATCCGCCCCCCATCCATGGGAAAGGCAGGCAGCAGATTGAACAGGACCAGGACCACGTTGATCATCATCAGCCGCCCGAGGAAGGAACCCTCGGCGACGGACAGCTCCCCGAGCGCAATCGGACCGTCGGCAACCCGCAGCACCGCGAAGATGGCCCCAGCGATCACGATGTTCACGGCCGGGCCGGCCACCGCCACCAGGAGTTCCTGACGGGGCTCGTCCGGCATCCGCTCCAGCCGGGCCACCCCTCCGATGGGCAGCAGGGTGATGTCTCGGGTCTTGATGCCGAAACGCTGCGCGGTCAGGGCATGGCCGAACTCGTGAAGTACCACGCAGGTGAACAACGCGAGGATGAAGCCGATTCCCATCACTACCGCACCCAGGTTGCGTTCCTCTTGCCAATGGGCCAGTCCGACCCAGGCAAGCAGGATCAGGAAGGTGAAGTGGACGTACACCGTGATGCCCCGAAAGCTGCCCAGTCTGACAGACCATTTCATGCGTCTCTCCTTTCCTCCCCAGCCCTTCCCCGAAACGACCGGCCCCGGACTGAGGGGTGACCCAGTCCGGGGCCGAAGTCTACCTGACGGAGCGGCTGGCGACTACTGCACCGTGTTCACCATGTCGAAGATCGGGAGGTACATGGCCACTACCATGCCGCCCACGATGAGGCCGAGCACCACGATCATCAGCGGCTCCATCAACGAAAGGAGCGCGCTCACCGCCACGTCCACTTCGGAATCATAGAAGTCGGCGATCTTGGTCAGCATGTCGTCCAGTCCGCCGGTCTGCTCCCCCACCGAGATCATCGAGATCACCATGGGAGGAAAGACCCCCGAGGCCTGGAGCGGGCCCGCGATAGTTTCGCCGCCGGCGATGGACTGGCGGGAATGCATTATGGCGTCATGAATGACCCGGTTGCCCGCGGTCTTGGCGGTGATCTCGAGGCCGTCGAGGATCGACACGCCGGAGGAGATCAGGGTCCCGAGGGTCCGGGTAAACCGGGAGACCGCGGACTTCCGCAAGAGGTCGCCGATGATGGGCCCCCGCAGCATCGCCCCGTCCACCACGCGGCGCCCGTTGGGCGTCCGATAGTAGGCCCGACTGGCGAACCCGAGGAGCACGGCGCCGGCGATCAGGGCCCACCAGAAGCGCAGCAGGAATTGTGATGCTCCCATCACGATCCGGGTGGGAAGCGGAAGCTCCATGTTCACCGAGGCGAACATCGAGGAAAACGTCGGGATCACCGCGAGGAGCAGGACCGCCACCGCGATCACCGCGACGCTCATGATGACCGCAGGGTAGACCATCGCGCCCTTCACCTTGCGGACCAGGGCGTCGTTCTTTTCCA
>DATECI010000114.1:0-9424 GCA_035286985.1 Gemmatimonadales bacterium | reverse complement strand
ACCGGCTCGAGCACGGCAACCAACGTGTTCATTACCGACCCGATCCCGGCCGGAACCCGGTATGTGACTGGCTCGCTGCGTCTCAACGGCCTTTGGCTCACCGACGCCGGGGGGGATGACGGGGGCAGCTTCGACCCGGTGGCCAATCGCGTTGCCGTCACCCTGCCGGCGGTCGCCGCCGGCGAAACCGGGCTCATCAGCTTCCAGGTCCGTGTCGGCTCGTAGCGCGGGCTGGCTGGCCCTCGCCGGGCTCCTCGCCGCTGCGCCCGGGTCGGCCCAGCAGCTGGTGAGCAACACCGCCCGCGCGGCCTATCAGACGACGGTGGGCCCGGACTCCGTCATTTCCAACCCGGTCCACACGACCGTGATTCGTCCCGTGGCCACGCTGCAAATCAACCTGCTCAGCGCGGGCACCGCGCGGCCCGGCGAAACGGTCCAGTATCGGATCGCCTACGGCAACGCCTCCGCGGCAACGATCAGCGGGGTCGTGCTGACCGATACGCTCCCTACCGGCCTCGAGCTCCGGTCTGCGACGCCAGCCCCTTCCGTCCAAGGGCGGGTGCTCCAATGGGTGCTGGGCGATCTTGCGCCCAGCACGAGCGGCGAAGTGCTGTTGACCCTTGCCGTCGCTGCCTCCTTGCGGGATACCCTTCGCGTACGCAACGCGGTGACCCTCGCCTCGAGCAACGCCGATCCCCAGGTCGCCCTTGCTTCCGAGGTCGAGCTGCTCGGGTCTGGAGCGCGGGCGATCGCGTTGACGCTGACCGCGGACCTGCTCGAGGTCAGTCTCGGCGAAACCGCTCCCTTCACGCTCGGGGTTTCCAACTCCGGGGCCGGACCTCTCGATGCCGTAGCCGTCCGGCTCCTTCTCCCCGACGGAGTCCGCTACGTCTCGGGCAGCGCGACCGGTGCGGATTCGGCCCGGGCAACGGCCCGGGATCTGGTGTTCTACCTGGCCGGCCCTCTCGCTCCCGACATGACCGCCTTGATCCGGTTTACGGTCGCGGTCGGATCCGCGGCTTCGGCCACGCTTTCCTCCACTGCCTACGCCGCCACCAGCGACGGAACGGTGCGCTCCCCCGACGCGGTCGCCTGGCTCCGGGTCCGGACTGCCGCTCCGATGGAGAATCGGGCCGTGATCGGCAGGGTGTGGGTGGATCTCGACGGGAATGGCCTGCTGAGTGAAGGAGAGGCCGGCCCCGACGGCCTGGAGATCTGGACCGATGACGGTGAGATCGCCACAACCGACGCGACCGGGCGGTTCTCGTTCCGCAACATTCGCCCCGGGCGGCACGGGTTCCGGCTGGATCCCGCATCGGTACCCGCCGAGTTCCGAATTGCCGGGGATCGGGACCTGGTGACGCTCGACGCCAGCGGCTGGACAACGCCGGTCGTGAATTTCCGGCTGCTCCCCCGAGGCGGCCGGCTCAGGTCGGTGGGGATGATTCCTCGCGAAGCCCCAGGGCCCAGCGTCCTCAGAGCGGCGATCGGTACGAGCCCGGGCCAACTGCCGGTTACCGATTCACTCCCACCCGGCAGCGTGGTGGCCCTGCTCCTGGAGCCTCCTGCGCCGGGATGGCCCGGCGAGGCAACTTTTCCGCTGCCACCCGGCTGGAATCCCAGTCCTGGTCAGATCCCTGCCCCGATGGTCATTCGGGATCGAAGCGGTAAGCCGGTGGTTTGGTGGCGACGGGTCGAAGCCCCTGGCGAGCCCATTGTGCTTCGCCTGGAGCCCGCCGCGTCAGCCGCGCTGGTCGAGACGGTGCGCCTCCCTGCCGCGCGCCCGGCCGAGTCCCGCGCCCGGGAACGGTCGCGCGCCTTCCTGGATGGCCCGGGGGTCGAGTTCTTCGCCCCGCAGGATGGTGCCATCCTTCCCAGCGACCGTCTCTTCGTCGGGGTGCGCGGCGAGCCGAGCACCCCGATCGCCCTCTTCGATGGAGACTCCCTGCTTTCCCGCGCCGTGCTGCGAATCGATGGGGTCCACGATTTCATCGGGGTCGCGCTCCGCCCCGGGCCTCACCGGCTCCGGATCAGGATGGAAAACTCTTGGGGCCAGGAGCGGTGGGATACGCTCGCGCTGCACGTCACGGGGCGGCCGACCCGATTCGCCGGCCCCGGGGGGGGGGCTCCCGCGTCCCTGGTAGCCGACGGAAACACGATCGCGACGGTTTCGATCCGGGTCCTCGATGGGTGGGGGGTTCCGGTGGTCAATCAGCCGGCGATCACCGTGGCCGCCAAAGGCGCTACACCGGTCAATCCGGACGGGGATGGTTCCTCGGTTGGCCTACAGGTCACGGCAGACCCCGCGGGCTGGCTCGCGATCCATCTGCGGCCGGGCCGCACGGTGAGCAAAGGCTGGCTCAGGCTCAGCTACGGTACGGTACGCGATGAGATTGGGCTCGATGTTCTGCCTGCGACCCAGCCTCTGCTGGTCGCGGCGGTCGGCCGGATTGGGGCCGGGGCGAGCCCGGACGGGTCCGGAGCCGTGACGATTCGGGGGCGCCTCGACCAACGCACCTCGGTCACCATGAGTTACGACTCACGCCGGCTTGATGCGGGCCGCGATGCCTTCGGCCGGGTGGCCGATCCCCTGGAGCAAGCCCAATATCCGATTCTCGGCGATGCCAGCGCGCAGCGCACCGTGAGCGCATCCCGCTACCGATTTGCCGCCCGAGTCGAGCGCGGCTTCGATTGGCTTGCGCTGGGGGATCTCTCGACCGCGAGCTTCGGAAACGAGCTGCGCCTCTCCGGCTACCGCCGGGCCCTTCCGGGAGTGGCTGGCCGGGTGACGACCGGCCCGGTAACCTGGGAAGGGTTCGGAAGCTCGACCTCGCAGACCCTCGAGCAGCTCCAGCTCCGGGGGGCCGGCATCTCGGGCCCCTATCAGCTCGCGGCCAATGTTCGGTTGGGAACCGAGCAGGTCGCCGTGGAAATCCGCGCCGAGGCGAACGCAGCCCGGGTCTTGAGCCGGGAAGTGCTCGACCGCTTCGTGGACTATCAGATCGATTACGAGACCGGGGCCCTCCTGCTCAAGCGACCGGTGCCCGCGGCGGACGGTTATGGGAATCCGGTCTTCATCGTGGTGCTGTACGAAGCGGAGAGCGGAGGACCCCGGAGCGACGTATGGGGAGTCCGGGCCGCGTTGGACGGCAACCGCTTGTTCCCTACCCCGCTGCTCGATTCGCTCCGAATCGGGAGTACCTGGGTCCAGGAGAGTCCGGGAGCGGGCGACCACCGCCTGGTCGGCGCGGACCTGCACCTTGCCCTCACGGAAACGTTTCTCTTGAGTGCGGAGATTTCCCGCTCCGAAGGCCGGGATTCCAGCGGGGTCGCCGCCTCGGTGGATGCCGGGGTGGCGCTGCTCCAGGGGAAGGCCCGTCTGTCCGGGTCGTGGCTCAAGACCGGGGCGGAGTATCGGAACCCCGCCAACCTTGCCATCCAGAGCGGAGTCGAGGAGCTCCGGCTCGGCGCTCACCTCACGGTGGCGGCCCGGAAGCTCAGCCTCAGCCACGAGCGGCAGCGGTTCGAGACCCTCGGCATAACCCGCAGTCACACAACCGGGGGCATCCTGCAGTCGTTCGGCTCCCGGGTCCAGCTGGAGGCCTCTCTCACCGACGACCGCTTCAGCGCCCAGACCGGCGGGCTTCCGGAGGCCTCCCTGGCGGGCGAGCTCGCGCTCCACTGGAAGCCCGACTCGCGCTGGACCCTTTCCGCCGAGGCGCGACGCCAATTCCAGAGCGGCGGGTCGCTGGCGCGGCCGGACTACCTCGGAGCCCGGGCCAGCTTCGACCTCAGTCGCGCGATCGCTCTGGAGCTGCGTCAGCGGATCGTATTCCTTCCCGGAGATTCGGTCCGCTACAGCGTCACCGATCTCGGAGTCCGCACCCGGGTTGCCCCGGGCACCGAGGCCTACGGATCCTACCAGATCGCGGGAGTGGAAGGCGGCCGCAACGCCGCCCTCATCGGGCTCCGCAACCAGCTGCGGGTCGGGGACGCCATCACGCTCAACGCGTTGTTCGAGCGGCGCAGCGGGATCGATCGCGCTTCCAACTATGACCCGGTGCGGGCCGCGCCCTTTCTCCAGGTCGAAGAGGACTACTGGTCGGCGGCGGTGGGCGCCGAGTTGCTCCCGGCGCAGGCGCCGTACCGGCTGAGCGCCCGAGGCGAGTACCGCGACGGGAATCTCCGCTCCACCCGTCTCGTCACCGTAGCCGGCGACCTCTCCCTGAGCCGCTCCCTGGCCCTCCTGTCGCGGAACGAGCTGCTCCGCAACGAGCCGAAGGGTTCCGCGCTCGAGCCCCCGGGCCATCGGTACTCGACCCTCTGGGGTCTCGCCGTTCGTCCGGTCACCAGCGGGGCGCTCAACCTTCTGGCCCGGTTCGAAGCAATCGATGCCGACAATCCCCTCGGCGGGGGCGTGCTGACCGGTTCCCGCGCGGAGGGAAGAACTATCCTGGCGGCCGAAGCAATCTGGCAGCCCGGTTCCCGGCTCGAGCTGGCGGGCCGTTACGCCTACCGCCGGGCGACCAGCCTCCTGGCGTCGTCCGGGGTGGCTCCTCAAGAGCTCCTCTCGGAGGCGGGATTCCTGGGTTGGCGAGCCTCGGTGCAGGTGGCGCCGCTACTGATGCTTCGGGCCGAAGGCCGGCTGCTGGCCGAATACCGGAGCGGAAGCCGCCGCTACGACGTGGCGCCTCAGCTGGTTCTTCTACCCCAGCGCACCCTGGAAATCGCGGCGGGATATCGGGCCGGAAACCTGCGCGATCCCGACTTTGCGGTGAATGGCGGGCCGGGCTGGTTCGTGACCTTCGGAATACGGGTGACCGAGCAGACCTTCGCTTCAGCGGCTGAATTCTGGCGGGAGCGAATAGCCGGCGGCCAATAGCCTCCTATCGAATCCGCGCGGTAAACCCCACCGACCCCGCATTGTCCGGCGGGTTCTGACTCAAGCTCCCGGTAAACGTCCAGCGAATGTGGGTTGCCGTCCGATCGTAGCCCGCCGGCGCGCCGCCGGCCCCGCTGCTTGGCACGTAGGTCCAGCTGGCTCCCCCATCATTCGAATACGCAACGACCGCGGTGAGGCCGGTCGTTCCCAGACTACTGGTCACAGTCCCGAGCTTGAAGTCGGTGTTCGGCGGGAGCGAGTCGATGAGGACGAGGCTTTGGGCCGAGCCGCTTCCGGAGTTCGTAAACGTCGTCGTGTAGGCGAGGTCGGTGCCCGGGAGCTGGACTCCGGCCGGGGCGACGCTGGCGCCCAGCGCGATGACCGGGGTACCGGTGCAGGTCAGGGCCACATCGTTCCCGCTCCCGCCGGTATAGCTGATCGTGAAGTTGTATCCGCTCAGCGTCAGGGAGGATCCCTGCGGCAACCCTGCGAACGATCCGACGATCGCGTCGGCGCCGTCGTTATTCAAGATCGTGAAGGTGTTGCCGCTGACCGGCACGAATCCTACGGTGCCGCCCAGGCTCGTTGCGCCCAGATTCACGGTCCCGGTCACGTTCAGCTGATCGTAGCCGCTGCCCGCGGTGGTCCCGTTGAGCTCGAGCTGGAACCCGGGGCTCCCGCTGCTCCAGTTCACGCTCCCGCTGTTGAGAATGCCGGGTCCTTGACCCGGAGAAACCGACCCGCCGGAAGCGGTCGAGGTGACTGCCCCCACCGTGCCGGTGCCGCCGAGCGTCGCCCCGTTCAGGCTCACGGCGCTCGAGCCCTGGGAGCCGTTTACCACCAGCGATCCTGCGCTGGCGGTCGTGACTCCGGTATAGAGGTTGGCGCCCGAGAGAACCAGGGTGCCAGTCCCGAGCTTGGTCAGGGCCCCGGTGGTCGCCGTGCTCGCTCCGCTCAAGGTCAGGGTCGTCCCGGCATCGGTAACCTCCATGGAGCTCGTGGTGCCGCCGCTCAGAACGAAGTTGCGGTTGGTGCTGCCCGTGGCCCCGGTGTAACGCAAGGTCCCGCCGCCCAGAGTGAGATTGGAGGCCGTGGTGGTCGAGGCGCCGATATTGCTGGCTACCCCTCCATCGGCCAGCGCGCTGACGCTCACTACCCCGGCATTGAGCGTAGTTGCTCCGGTGTAGGTGTTGGCTCCGGAGAGCGTAAGGATGCCCAGGCCAGCCTTGGTCAGGCCGACGGTCCCGCTAATCACGGCCGAAACGGTCAGCCCATCCGCGGCGTTCGTGGTGGTGAAGGTGCGGGTCGAACCGCCCAGGGCCAGGTTCCCGCTGATCGCAGCGTTCGTCGCGCCGCCGGTCGAGGAGACATTGCCACCCAGCGTCAGAGTGCCGGCGCCGGTAGCGACGGTGCCGCCGGTGGTGCCACTGTTGACCGTGAGCGCGCCGATTGTGTCCGAGAAACCGTTCAAATCGTAGGTGCCGCTATCGTTCACCGTCACCGCCCCGCTGGAGAGAGCATTGGCCACTCCGTAGCGCAGCGTGCCGGCGTCGATGGTCGTGAGCCCGGTGTAGAGGTTCGCTCCCGACAGAACCAGGGTGCCGCTGCCGGTCTTGGTCAAAGCCCCGGTGGTGGAGGTGCTGGCCCCACTGATCGTGAGCTCGGTCCCCGGTTCGGTAATGTCAATCGAGTTGGTGGTCCCGGTCGTCAGCACGAAGTTGCGGTTGGTGCTGCCCGTAGCCCCAGTGTAACGCAGGGTCCCGCCGCCCAGGGTGAGGTTGGAGGCCGTGGTGGTCGAGGCCCCGATGCCGCTGGCCACCCCGCCATCGGCCAGGGAGCTCACGCTCACCACCCCGGCGTTGACCGTCGTTGCGCCGGTGTAGGTGTTCGCACCCGAAAGCGTCAGGGTGCCGGTGCCTGCCTTGGTGAGACCCACCGCGCCGCTGACCAGCGCTGAAACCGTGAGCCCATCCGCCGCATTCGTGACGGTGAACGTGCGGGTGGATGCCCCCAGCGCCAGGCTGCCGCTGATGGCAGCGTTCGTCGCGCCGCCGGTCGAAGTGACATTGCCGCCCAGCGTCAGGGTTCCGGCGCCGGTGGTGACGGTGCCACCCGTCGTGCCACTGTTGACCGTGAGCGCGCCGATCGTGTCCGAGAACCCGTCCAGATCGTAGACGCCACCGTCATTCACAGTCACCGGCCCGGAGGAGAGGGCATTGGCAACGCCGTAGCGCAGCGTCCCCGAGTCGATGGTTGTGAGCCCGGTATACAGGTTCGCTCCCAAGAAAACCAGGGTACCAGGACCCAGCTTGGTCAGCGCGCCGGTGGTCGAGGTGCTCGCCCCGCTGATGGTCAGCGTGGTACCGGGTTCGGTGATCTCCAGGGCGTTGGTGGTGCCGGCGGCCAGCACGTAGTTGCGGTTGGTGCTGCCGCTCGGTCCGGTGTAGCGCAGGGTCGCGCCGCCCAGGGTGAGATTGGAGGCCGTGGTGGTCGAGGCCCCGATGTTGCTCGCCACCCCGCCATCGGCGAGCGAGCTGACGGTCACCACCCCGGCGCTGATCGTCGTCGCCCCGGTATAGGTATTAGCGCCGCTGAGCGTGAGGGTGCCTGCCCCATCTTTGGTCAGCCCCCCGGTGCCGCTGATCACTGCCGAGCCGATGCTCGCGTCGCCCCCGCCACCGACGGAGAGAAGAAAGCCCCCGTTGGTGACGCCTCCCGTCACCGTGATCGTTCCGGCATCCGAGTTGATCCGGGCCGCACTCCCTAAGGTGATGGCCCCCGACCAGGTGTTGTCGTTGGCGAGGTTGCGGAGCGCTCCGCCACTGGAAATACCGGTTCCGTTCAGGGTCAGTGGCTCCGCGAACGCCAAGCCGCTGCCATCCACCTGCAGGGCCGCTCCGCTGGTGACACTGGTCCCGCCGGCCGTGGTTCCCAGGGAGGCCCCGTCCTGCGCCGTGAGCAACCCCGCGCTCACCGTAGTCGCCCCGGTATAGGCATTGGCGCCCGCCAGGATCAGGATCCCGCTGCCCGCCTTGGTGAGCGTGCTGCCGCCGGCGATGATGCCCCCATACGTCAGGGTCGTGCTCGCATTGGGCGAGAACGTGCCCGTCCCGGTGAGCGCGATGCCTCGGGTCGTCGCCAAGCTGAAGCTGGCGCTGGTGAGCAGGGTTCCCCCGCCGAAGACGAGCTGCCCTGGTGTCGCCGAGCCCGGTGCGGTCCCCAACGCAGCGTCCGCCGCGATGCTGACCGTGCCCGCGTTGATCGTGGTAACGCCGGTGTAGCTGTTGACACCCGACAGAGTCAGGGTGCCGGTGCCGGCCTTGGTCAGCGCGACCGTGCCGCTCCCATCCTGCAGCAGGCCCGAAAACGTAGTCGAGCTGTTGTCGCCACCCGCCGTGAGCGTTACCGCCCCGGCCGCGCCGCTAGTCACCGTCCCCGCCCCGGCCAGCGAGCCGATCGCATCGCTGAACCCGTTGAGGTCGAAGCCGGCGCCGCTCGCTACGGTCACCGCGCTGCTCGAGCCGATCCCATTGGTTACCCCCAGCGTCAGGGCCCCGGCGTTGAGCGTGGTCGCCCCCGTGTAGCTGTTGGCGAAATTGAAGCTCAGCGTGCCGCTGCCGTTCTTGATGACGGCCCGGGAGCCCGCGATCGCGGCGGTTCCGAACGTCGTACTTCCGGCGCCGTCAACCGTGAGTGCGCTCGCCCCGCTCACCACGCCCCCGGTGAGCGTCAGGGTCCCCCCATCGGAGGTAATGGTCGCCGCCGAGCCCAGGGTGACCGCCCCGGACCAGATGTTGTCGTTCGCCAGGTGGCGCAGCGCGCCGGTGCCGGAGACGCCGGTCCCGTTCAGGGTCACCGGCTCCGCGATCGAGAGCCCGCTTCCGTCCAGCTGCAGCACCGCGCCGCTCGTCACGCTGGTGGACCCCGCCGTCGTCCCCAGCGCGGTGTTGTTCTGCACGGAGAGCACGCCCGCGCTCAGCGTGGTCGCTCCGCTGTAGGTATTGGCCCCGCTCAGGACCAGGGTGCCGGCGCCATCCTTGGTCAGGCCTCCCGTCCCGCTCATGGCCGTCGTGGTGACGGAGATGCCGCCCGCGCCGCCCATGGTGAGCGTCGAGCCGCCGTTAGTCACCCCCCCGGTCAGACTCAACGTCCCGCCGTCCGAATTGATCCGCGCCGCGCTTCCCAGCGTGATGGCCCCGGACCAGGTGTTGTCGTTCCCGAGATTGCGCAGCGCCCCCCCGCTGGAAACCCCGGTGCCCACCAGGCTGGTGATCGGCTCCGCAATCACCAGCCCATTCCCGTCGATCTCCAGGACTTCCCCGCTGGTCACGGTGGTGCCGCCGGCGGTCGTGCCGAGGGCGTCGGTGTGCTGAACGCGGAGGATCCCAGACGTCACGGCGGTGACACCGCTATGGGTGTTGCTCCCGGCGAGGACCAGGGTGCCACTCCCCGCCTTGGTCAGGGTGCTGCTGCCAGCGATGATGCCCCCATACGTCAGGGTCGTGCTCGCATTGGGCGAGAACGTGCCCGTCCCGGTGAGCG
>DATECI010000113.1:0-7259 GCA_035286985.1 Gemmatimonadales bacterium | reverse complement strand
CAAATTCCCTGGTTTGGGATCGACATTCATTGCACCGGCTCCGGTGACGACACACCCTCCGAAGCGGCAGGTCCCGGGCCAGCGGCGGTCGCCGGGCGAAGCTCCAGCCGGACCACGGTTCCCTGACCCTCCTCGCTGTCGACCGTCACTCGCCCACCCCAGCTTTCCACCAGTCGTTTGACGATCGGAAGTCCGAGCCCGGACCCGCTGGTGGAAGTGGAAAACCTGGGCTCGAAGATCATGGGCAGGAGCGAGGCGGGAATCCCCCGGCCGTCGTCTTCCACCGTGATCGTCGTTCCCGTGATCCGCACCCGGATCGTGCGGGCCCGGGCGTTGCGCGAGTTTTCGAGCAGGTTTACGAGGGCTTCCTTGACTTCATCGGAGCGCGCGGCCGCCGGCTCGGGATGTTCCTCCTCAATCACGATCCCGGTCCCCTCCGGTCCGAGGCGATAGAGCTCCACCACGTCGCGCACCACGGAAGGGAGCTTCACCGTTTCCAGCGGCCCGCGCTCCGAGGCGGGCACCCCGAGGCGGCTGAATGAGCGCGCGATCCGGTCGAGTCGGTCAATCTCCGCCAGGATCCGCTCCGTGGTGCTTTCGAGCACGGGTCCGATCGGGGTGTGACCATCCTCGTGCACCCGCCGGAGGTGCTGGACCCCGAGGCGCATCGGGGTGAGGGGGTTCTTGATCTCGTGGGCCACCTGACTTGCCATCTCACCCCAGGCCACGATTCGAGCCACCCGCTCCTGCGCCTCATGGGTCTTCCGGATATCCGCGGTCATCTTCTCGAACGCACCGAAGACCGGCGCGAACTCCGGGACCGGCGACTCGGCCGGCAGGACGACCCCCTTCCCCTTGCCGAAGGCGAGCGCCGCGGCCTGCAGCTCCGCCACCGGACGGGAAAGGACCCGGGCCGCGGCGTGCGCTGCCAGCAGGGACGCCCCGATCCCCAGGACAGTGACCAGCAAGAAGAGCATCGCCAGATCGCGCTGTCGGTCCTCCAGCACGGGATCGAAGCCGGCCTGAGGCATGGCGAGAACCCCGGAGCCCAGGTCCGCCAAGCGCAGAGAGCGGTAGCCGATCCGTACATCGACTGCCCGGGAGGGACCCGCCGCGGTCGTGACGGCCGCGCCGTCAATCACGATCCGGTGAAACGCCTCCGGATCCATCAGGGGTGCGACGAGCCCCAATGCCTCGAGCAAACCCCCGTCGGTTCCCCCGCTCGAGCGCCCTTCCCGGTGCAGCACGAAGTCGGCATCCATCCGCTCGCTGAGAGCGTGAAGCTCCGCCGTCAGGGCCGGCTCTGTGGCCGGCAGTTCGGCCCGGGCAGGAAGCACGTCCCGGAGCGTCTGCTCGATGTTCCGATCCCGGCTGGCACGCACTTCCCCCCGCAAGCGGCCAATACCCCAGGCCGCAAAACCGAGCGTGGGCGCGAGGACGAAGACCGCAAGAGCAATCCCGATCCGGGCCTCATACGACCGGAGCCGGGGAATCCAGGCCGGCCGCCGGATCGCCTGCCCCCCAAGGATGCCGGCCAGGATCCCCAGTCCAGCGAGCACCGCAAAGTCGAGCAGCAGCACCAGCGCGCCTCGCACGACGAGCGAGCCAGATGTCCCGACTTCGACCGTGCCATGAACGTCTCGCGGAATCCCGGCTACCGTCACGGTGCGCTGGCCCAGAACCAGGCGGCCCTCCCGGCGCCACCGAGCCGCCCCGGGTTCGGGGGGCTGCTCCGAGGGCGCCGGAGAAATCGCGAGTCGGTACAGGGGGCGACCCGCGGCACGCACGCCCAGCAACCGGCCCATCCGGGACGGTGGAACCAGCCCGCTAGCAGGCCCGAGTGCGACCGTGAGGACCGTGGCGGAATCCCTTCGGATCAGCAGGAGGTAGTGCATCGCCGGCTCCCGAGCGAGCGAGCGAACGATCAGCGAATCTTGCCGACGCAGGGCCCGCACTTCGGCCGCGAGAAGCTCTCGCGGCAGATCGAGCTCGTCCAAACGGAGCTCGAGTACCTGGCTGCCGTTGGGCTCCCAGGCGGCGAGAGAGACCGGGCGACCCCCGCTATGAAGGAGAGAGGCGCGCCACAAAGCGTAGAGATCCGGCACCGATCGCGGCGGGTCCGCGTGGAGGAGTGCCCGGCCCAGGACCTGCAGCGACGATTCGATCGCGGGATCCGGGGTTTCCGAAAGCCCGGCCATGTCGGAGCGAGCCGCGCGAACTTTGCCTTCGCTGTCGGCGCTCCAGGCCAGGACCGAGGCCGCGCTCCCGGCCACGATGGCCACAGCCCCGATTTCCGCCCGCCAGTCCGCGGGCCACAGCAGCGGGAGGAACCCCAGTAACCACAATCCAAGGTACCAAGCCGGCCACCCGGAGAGCGGTTGCCAAATGAACAGCCCCACCAAGGCTGTCCCGGCTGCTAGAACTGCAGCGACGAGAGGCGCCCCCGTACTCCGAGCGGGCGACCCGCCCCGGATTGCCCCGAGCGCGACAGTGACCAGCCCGGCCGCAAACAGGAACAGACTCAGCTGCCAGATCAACCACAGGCGAACCGAAACACCGCCCGCCGGAGGAACAATGCCCCGCCCCAACCCCGCGAGGAGAAAGGGGGTGGAGACCAGAATCAAGAAGGCAAGAGGCGCCCCCAGCCCGCGCGGTAAGCGCCGCTCCCTCAGGTATCGGGCCGCCAGAATCAGCGCGATCCCGCTGAGCGCCAACGGTCCTGCCGCAGAGGAAACCGGCCCTAATGCGCTGCTGGTGAATACGGCCGGATCGAACCACTCCGAGATTCCGAGGATCGCCCCAAGGGGAGCCCGAAGGGCGAGCCCGAAGGGAAGCAGTACCAGAACAAAACGGCCCCATCCGGCCGGCACGACCCAGATGGCGACGGCCAGGGTCAGAAGCAGCACCCAGGTGACTCGGTTCGAGCTGGTTCGTCGCGATCGGGTCACCGCCTCGGATTGCTCGGCAGGAACGAATTGCGCGCTGAAGAGAACCCGGGGCCCGGCGGTGGTTGGCAGCACATAGTCAAAGACATCCGAGATGTCAGGGGCCTCCTCGGAAAGAAGCAGATGCAGCCCGACTCCGGTTCGCTGCCGGAACCGGGCCGCCACGCTCCGGCCACCGTCGGAAACAATGGGATCGGCCGCGAGGAGTACGGCACCGAGCGCGGTCCGGCCCGTCGCATCATGGCGCCGCACCTCCAGCACCGCGTAGTATGGAGTCAGCCGTACGTCCACCGAATCACCACTCGGGGAGGGAGGCAACCGGATGCGACCGGCCCAGATTCGCGGAGCCCCGCTGGGCTCGAAGACCACGAGCCCAGCCTCGAGCGGGCCGGAGCGCCCCAGCCTGGCCGCCGCCTCAAAGCCGGCTTCCCGGGGGAACCCACCGATGACCAGCGCTCGGCGGGCCAGCGAATCCGCGAGGAGTCTCGCCTCGGTGAGCTCGGCGTTGAGCCGTCCCGAGGCCCGCTGGATCCGTTCCTCACGCTCCCCGCGGGGCCCGCTCCAGTCGTCTTGCAGCCGGCCCAGATTCCATTGGCCGCTGGCGAGCAGGAGCGCGGTGGCCCCGAGGGGAAGGAGCAGCCAGCTTCGCCGCAGGAGGAGCGCGGTGAGGAGCGCGAGAACGAGAGCCGCGCCGGCCAACGCCAGAGACGGCGACCGCAGCCATTCGCCCGCGGCCAGAATGGTACCGGCCAGCGGGAGAACCCAGGAAGGAAAGGGAACCTTCAGATGACGGGTCCGCTGCGGTTAAAGGAATTAACCCCGGGGCGCGCCGCGGAGCTCCTCGGGGCGGTGCCACGGCTCCTTATCCCGGCCGGCACTCTGGAAGCCCGAGGCCCCCACCTTCCCCTCGGCTGCGATACCGTCATCTTGGACCGCCTCACCGACGACCTGTCGGCGGCTACGGGAATCGTCCGCACCCCCACCATCGAGTACGGGGTTCATGCGGTAGTGGAGAGTTCGAAACCGGGAACTGCGGCGCTCACCCGCAAAACCCTCCATCGCGCCGTGAACGAACTTATCGCGGTCTGGGAAGAGGTGGCAGGCGTGCGGGATGCCTTGATCCTCACCGCCCACGCTGCGGACCAGCATCTGGAAGCACTCTCGACCATCCGGACCATCGGTCGAGTCCGGGTCGTGGACATTCTCGCGCTCGAAAGCCTGCCCCCACTTCGCGAAGTGCGCAGCGGCCCCTGGCATGGGGGTGAGATCGATACGTCCCTCATGCTCCATCTGGCGCCGGACCTGGTTGACGTCACCCGAATTCCCCCGCTTCTCCCGGCCTCGGCCGAAAAGGGCGCCCGGTTTTACCTCGCAATCCTGGAGACCCTGGTAAGCCAGCTTCGCGAGGTTGGTTAAGTCCCAATAGGCCCTTATTTTACAGGTCGTTCGTCGCAAGGTGAAACTTGCGGACTATCGAGTACGTCTTACCGAAAAACCCTTCGTGAGCGCCACCAAGGAATGAAACCTATGAACCGCTGGGCTGCTCTTTCGGGAGTTTTCCTCGCCCTTGCTTCAACACTCGCGGCCCAGGAGCCGGCCGCACCCCCCCGCGCCGCACCGACCATCCGGGTTTCCCTGGCCGAAGCCATCGATCAGGCACGCCGGTTCAGTCCCGTTTACCGCCAGACCCTCAATGACGCGGCTCCAGCCAACTGGGGGGTTCGCAGCTCCTTCGGAAGCTTGCTCCCCACCATCGACGTCGGCGGGGCGATGGCGTATACGGGGTCAGGGAAGACCACCTTCGGAGGGTCCACCTTCCAGCAGTCTTCTCCGTCGCTCAGCTCGAGCTACTCCGTGACCTTTGGCTGGCAGTTCTCCGGTTCGCAGCTCACCGCCATGAGCCAGGAAAAGGCAAACCGGCGCGCCGTGGACGCCGACATCGCCAGCGCGGCCGAGCAACTCCGAGGGGACATCACCATTCAGTATCTCACGGCGCTTCAAGCCGTGGCCCAGACCGAGGTCGCGCGGCAGCAAGTCCAGCGGAACGCCGATTTTCTGGCGCTGGCCCAGGCTCGCTACCAGGTGGGCCAGGCAACCATGCTCGACGTCCGGCAGGCGGAAGTCCTGAAGGGACAGTCGGACGTGTCGCTCTTGCGGGCCCAGCAGACCGAGAACGAGGCGAAACTCGAGCTCTTCCGGCGCATGGGAGTCTCCATTCCCGCGCTGCCTGAGACGGTCGCGCTGAGCGATTCGTTTCCGGTAGCCGAGCCGCAATTCGATCCGCAGCAGCTCACCAACATCGCTCGGGAAGAAAACCCCTCGCTCAAGGCCTTTCGGGCCCGCGAGACGGCGGCGGGGTGGGGCGTGCGGGGTGCCAAATCGCAGTTCCTTCCCACCCTGAGCGCAGCGGCCAGCCTCTCGGCCTACACCCAGGAATTCACCAACCGGGATCTCTTCCTGGACCAGCGGCTCACCAGTGCGCAGGGCCTGGCGGAGAATTGCCGGTTCCAGAATGCCGTCATCGGAAGCCTGCCGGGCGGAGGAATCGCCGGCTATCCCAACGGCGGCATGATTCCCGACTGCAACAGCTTCGCCAATCTCGATCCGACCGGCAGCGCGCTGGAGGAGTCGTTTCGGGCCCAGCTGCTCCAGACCAACGACGTCTTTCCCTTCTCGTTCATCCGTCAGCCGTTCCAGGCCTCGGTGCGGATTTCGCTCCCGATCTTCGATGGGTTTTCCCGGAACCTTCAGGTCGCCCAGGCGCGAGCCGCCCAGCAGGATCTGGAGGAGAGCGTTCGAGCCCGCCGGCTCCAGGTGGAAACCGAGGTGGCCGCCCGCTATCTCGGGGTCGCGAACAATTACCGCGCTATCCAGGTCCAGGAGCAGAGCCGCACCGCCGCCCGGGAACAGCTTCGGCTGGCCCAGGATCGCTACCGGCTGGGAGCCGGTTCCTCGCTCGAGGTCTCTGATGCCCAGAACGCGGTTACCCGGGCCGAGGGCGACTATGTCAACGCGGTATACGAGTACCACAAGGCCATCGCGCTGCTCGAAGTCGCGGTCGGCCGTCCCCTGCGCTAGTCGAGAGGACCGATCATGTCACGCCGTGCCAAATGGACCCTGGGCCTCACGATCCTGGTGGCTGTCTTCGGAGGGCTCTTTGCCCTGAGCGCCGCAAAGAAGAGTAGCCGTGCCACCGAGGTCAAATTGGAGCCGGTCGCCGAACGCAATCTGGTCGCGACCGTTACCGCCAGCGGTCGGATCGAGGCCAAGACCAAAGTCGACATCAGCGCCGATATCACCGGGCGAATCACCGAGCTCGCCGTGAAAGAGGGCGACCTCGTGAAGAAGGGCCAGTTCCTGTTGCTGATCGACCCGGCCCAATACCTCTCGGTCGTCAGCCGGCTGCAGGGACAGGTCGCGTCGGCGGAAGCCGGCCTGGCTCAGGCCCGGACCAACCGCGATCAGGCGCGCCGGGGCCGGGACCGATCGGTCGAGATCCAGCGGGTCAATGCCGAGCTCATCGCGCGGGAAACGGTCGAGCAGGCCATCCAGGCCTTCGAGGTTGCCGAAGCGAATTTCCGCGCCGCACAGGCCGGGGTGGATCAGGCCCGAGCCGCACTTGCCGAGGCGAAGAGCAACCTGGCCAAGACCCGGCTGGTGTCACCGATCGACGGGCGGGTGGTCCGGCTTGCCGTTGAGGAAGGAGAAGTCGCGGTGCCCGGCACCTTCTCGCGGGAAACCGGCCTTCTCATGACGGTGGCCGATCTCTCGGTAGTGCTCGCCAAGGTTCAGGTGGACGAAACCGACGTGGTGCGGCTCCACCTTGGCGATTCGGTTTCGGTGTCCATAGACGCCTTCCCCGACACCTCGTTTGTGGGGCGGATCACCAAGGTCAGCCAGAGCGCCAAGCTGGGTCAGACCGGCGCGGCGAGCGGCGGCTCGACCGACCGGGCGGTGGATTTCGATGTCGAGATCACCCTCGATCAACCCCCGGCCTCGATTCGGCCCGATCTCTCGGCCACCGCCCGGATCGTCACCGAGACCCGGACCAAGGCCCTCGCCATTCCGATCATTGCCCTGACCGTCCGGGAGCACGAAACCTTGCCGAACGAGGTGAAGACCGGTACCGGAACCCCGATCGGGGGGACCACTGCGCCGCTGACCGCATCGGAGCGCAAGGAGAAGGAGCGGGAAGGCGTCTTCGTGGTGAAGCAGGGCGTCGCCACGTTCCGCCCGGTCCGGGTCGGGATCGCTGGAGAGGAGCATTTCGAGGTGATCGAGGGGCTCCGGGCCGGAGACACGGTTGTGGCGGGG
>DATECI010000112.1:0-3412 GCA_035286985.1 Gemmatimonadales bacterium | reverse complement strand
TTCGGCTGGCCGGAGTGGAGATCAACCGGAAGGTGCTGGCGGACCTCGCGGTGCACGATGCGGATGCGTTCGCGCGGATCGCGGAGATTGCCAAATCGAAAGCGGCGTAACGCACACCGGAACTGTTCACGCTTCACCTATGAACCCAACGGGGTATCCCCAGCTCGACCCGCTGCTGCACCGCCTGGCGGCCATCGGCTCGCTCGACGCTCAGGGGCTCGAGGCCGAGCGGATTGCCGTGCTGGGACGGAAGCAGGGGTTGCTCACCGCCGCGCTCCGGTCCCTGGCGACCCTGGCGGCCGAAGAGCGCAAGCGCTTCGGGTCGGAGGCCAACCGGCTCAAGGATGCATTCGAGGCGGCGTTCTCGGCGCGGGAAGCCGAGCTGGCCGCGGGGGCACGAGGCGGGGGGGCGGCCGGGCTCGATCTCACGATGCCGGGGCGGGGCCGCTGGATCGGCGCGCTCCATCCGGTCACCCGGGTCATGGACGAGATCATCGGAATCTTCCGCGAGCTGGGCTTCGCGATCGCGGTGGGACCCGAGGCCGAGACCGAGTGGTACAACTTCGGCGCGCTCAACTTCCCGACGGATCATCCGGCGATGGACCTGCACGACACGCTCTATCTAGAGGGGCAGGGGGGCAGAGGGGCAGGGCGGCAGAGAGATGAAGGGCGCTTGCTGCTCCGGACCCATACGTCACCGGTTCAGATCCGGGTTATGCAGGCGGGCCCGCCGCCCTACCGGGTCGTCATTCCCGGGATGGTCTACCGAAACGATCCCTGGGACGCGTCGCACGCGCCCGCCTTTGCCCAGATCGAAGGGCTCGCAGTGGACGAGGGGATCGGGTTCGTGGATCTCAAGGCCACGCTCATCCACTTCGCGCGCCGGTTTTTCGTTCCCACCACCCGGGTCCGCTTCCGGCCCTCCTATTTCCCATTCACGGAGCCCTCGGCGGAGCTCGATGTCGAGTGCCAGATCTGCCATGGGGGCGGGTGCCCGGCCTGCAAGCAGACCGGCTGGATGGAGCTGCTGGGGTGCGGCATGGTCCACCCCAAGGTCCTGGAGAATTGCGGGGTGGATTCCGAGCGCTACACCGGCTGGGCCTTCGGGCTGGGGCCGGGACGCACCGCGCAGCAGCGGTTCGACATTCCGCACATCCGCCTGGAGTACAGCGGCGACATGCGGTTCCTGCGCCAGCTGGCCGGGCAGGAGCCGTTATGAAGCTCTCCCGCCGCTGGCTGGAAAGCTTCCTTCGGCGCCGGCTCGACGGGCGTGAAGTCGCCGAACGACTCGCGATGCTCGGCACCCCGGTCGACGCGATCACTCCGATTCACGCCGAGCTCAGGGACGTCGTGATCGGGCTGGTGGAGGAGGTCCGGCCGCACCCTAACGCGGACCGGCTGCGGCTCTGCAGGGTCAATGCCGGCGGGGCCGAGCGGTTCAACGTGGTGTGCGGTGCTTCCAACGTCGCAGCAGGTCGCAAATACCCGTTCGCGCCGGTGGGCTCGTTGCTCCCGGGCGGGATCAGGCTCGAGCAGCGGAAGATCCGAGGCGAGACCTCGGAAGGCATGCTCTGCTCCAGCCGCGAACTCGGGCTGGGCACCGAGCACGAAGGCATCATGATGCTGGAGACGGACGCCGAGCCGGGGACGCCGTTCCTCACAGCGTTCGAGCTGGACGACGATCGGCTGGACCTCGACATCCCCCCGGTGCGGCCGGACCTGCTGGGCCACAAGGGAGTCGCCCGGGAGCTGGCGGCGGCGTACGGGTGTGAATGGAGGCTGCCGGAGATACCGGGCGGACGAGGTGGACGAGGCGGACGAGGCGGACAGGGCGGACAGGGGGAAGTTGGCGGGGTGCGGGTAGAGATCGTGCCTGGCGCCGCGTGCTCCCGGTTCACCGGAGCCGTGATTCGCGGGGTGAAAGTAGGTCCCTCCCCCGCGTGGCTACGGAACCGGCTCGAGGCAGTTGGACTTCGCAGCATCAGCAACGTGGTGGATGCCACCAACTACATCATGCTCGAGCTGGGCCAGCCGCTGCATGCCTACGACCTGGCTCACGTTCCCGGGCCAGCGCTCATCGTGCGGCAATCCAAGGCCGGGGAAACGCTGGTCACCCTCGACGGGGTCGAGCGGAGCCTTCCCGAAGGGACTACGGTGGTCGCCGATGCGGCCGGGGTTTCGGGAATCGGGGGGATCATGGGCGGCCGGTCGAGTGAAGTGAGCGAAGCGACGACCGACGTGTTCCTCGAATCGGCTTGGTGGCATCCCGCGCCGCTGCGGCGGACCCGCCGGGCGCTGGGCCTGATCACCGAAGCTTCCCTCCGCTTCGAGCGCGGCACCGATCTCTGGGGGGTGCCCGACGCGCTCGGTCGATGCCTCGAGATCGTGCTGGCCACCGCAGGTGGAACCTTGGACGGAGAACCACTCGACCTGTGGCCCGAGCCGGCTCAACCGCCCCGGCTTTTCCTACGGGTGGACCGGGTGACCCAAGTCCTTGGGGTCGAGCTGCCCGTCTCGGAGCTCGAGCGGTGCCTGACTGCGGTGGGAGCGATCCTGTCGCCCAAGCCGGATCAAGGCCGGTTCGCGGTCCAGGTACCGGGATGGCGCCCCGATCTCCGGGAAGAAATCGACCTCGTCGAAGAGATCGCCCGGATCCATGGCTATCAGAACTTCCCCGACGAGCTGCAACCGTTCAGGGCCGGGAACCAGACCGATGCCCCAATCGCGCGGGTGGCGGATGAGGCGCGCCGAAGGATGGTGGCGGAGGGGTTGTACGAGGTAATTCTGCTCGGCGTGGGACCGGCGGACGGTGGGGACGGTGGGGACGGTGGGGTCGGACGTGCCCCGCGACAGGTGCGCATTCTGAACCCGATCTCTGCCGACCACGGGTTTCTCCGGAGCTCGCTCTTGCCGGGTCTGGTGCGCGAGGTCGAAGCGAACTGGGCGAATCAGGTGCGGGAGGTCCGGCTCTTCGAAGTCGGGACCGTGTTTCGGGTCCCTGAAGCCGATGCCGGCGGGCGGCCGATGGAGGCGATTGGGGTTGCCGCGATCATCACCGGGGCGCGCGGGCCGGCGCACTGGAGCGACGGCGCCAGCAAGGGGACCCCCGACTGCGATGCCTGGGATCTCAAGGGCCTGTTCGAGCGCACAGTCTCTCTGGCGAATCCCGGGGCGGCAGTGCAAGTTCAGGGCGACGGCTGGATTGCCCGGAGGCCCGACGGCAATGTGGTGGGGCGCGCCGGGCCGCTCCAGGCCGACGCGCCGCGGTGGGCGGCGCCCCTCTTCGGGCTCGAAGTCACCATCGATCCGGTTTCCCGGCCGGCCCCGCGTTATGCGCCGCTGCCGGTGTTTCCGGCGGCCGTTCGGGACCTGGCGCTGCTCCTTCCACCAGGCCTTACGGCCGCAGCAGTCG
>DATECI010000111.1:0-4666 GCA_035286985.1 Gemmatimonadales bacterium | reverse complement strand
CGTGGGCGTCCAGCCGATGGGCCAGCTTGGCCAGCTGGTCGGCATCGGCATTCCGGTCGTTCGCTCCGGCAATCAGGACGTACTCGAAGGTGAGCCGTTTGCGAAAGGGGCGGGCCGCCTCGAGCACCTGCTCGAGCCGGTACTTCTTCTGGATCGGCATCAGCCGAAGCCGCGCCTCGGGATCGGGCGAGTGCAGGGAGATCGCCAGGCGGAACTGTTCCGGGCGCCGGGCCAGCTCCTCCATGCCGGGAATGATCCCCACCGTGGACACGGTGATGTGGCGCGCGCCGATGCCCAGTCCGGCCGGATCGTTGAGAATCGAGAGGGCGGTGTTCACCGCGGGCCAGTTGAGCAGCGGCTCGCCCATCCCCATGAAAACCACATTGGTCGGCCGCTCGGCCGGGTCGGCGAGCCCGATCTCCCGGACCTGGCCCGCGATCTCGAACGGGGAAAGGTTGCGGCGGTAGCCCATCCGGCCGGTGGCGCAGAAGCGGCAGCCCAGCGCGCAACCGGCCTGGGACGACACACAAAGGGTGAGCCGGCTTCCTGCCGGGATCAGCACCGATTCGATCCCCTCGCCATCGGCGAGCCACCAGAGGTATTTCCGGGTACCGTCGCTTGATTGCTGGATGGTTTCGGCCCGGAGGCGGGGGAGGGGAAAGTCGCCCTCCAGCAATCGCCGCAGCGCGAGCGGGAGCTCGGTGGCCTCGTCCCAGGCTTTGACCGGCGCTTGCCAGAGGCGGCGATGGATTTGCCCGGCCCGATAGGCGGGCAGCCCGTGTTCTTTGATCCAGTCCCGGAGGATGGTGGCCGAGGCTACCGGAGTGAGATCGAGGAGCGAAGCGGTCATCTCCTCGCAAGATAACGCGCACTGTTCACCGTTCCCGTTTCCTTGATCCCCCCCGGAGCGGCCGTTACGTTTGCGCCATGCATGCCACTTCGCTGCGGACGCACGCGGCCGGATTGCTTTCCCGGGCCGACCTCGGCCGCACGGTCCGGCTGGGAGGATGGGTGCACCGCCGCCGCGACCTCGGTGGACTGGTCTTCCTCGACCTGCGGGACCGCCACGGGCTGGTGCAGCTCTCCTGCGATCCCGCGTTCACCCCGGGTCCGGTGCTCGAGCAGGCCGCTTCCTGCGGAGTGGAAACGGTTGTCCTCGCCACCGGCGTAGTAGCGCTCCGCCCCCAACCGTCCCGGGACCCGGCGATGATCTCTCGCGAGGTGGAGGTCCAGGTGAGCGACCTCGAGATCGCGGGCCCGGCCACCACACCGGCGATTCCGGTGGCGCGAAAAGAGAACGAGGAGCTCGCGGCCGAGGAGCTGCGGCTCAAGCACCGGATTCTCGACCTTCGGCGCCCG
This sequence comes from Gemmatimonadales bacterium, assembly GCA_035286985.1. Classification (GTDB taxonomy): domain Bacteria; phylum Gemmatimonadota; class Gemmatimonadetes; order Gemmatimonadales; family GWC2-71-9; genus JABFSM01. Next base: position 3,307 of record DATECI010000111.1, on the reverse strand, counting down.
GAGTTGCAGGCCAACCTGATCCTCCGGCACCGCCTGCTCCAGCGGGCCCGGCGCACCCTCAGCGAGCTGGGGTTTTTCGAGCTGGAGACCCCGATTCTCACCAAGCCCACCCCGGAAGGCGCGCGCGATTACCTGGTTCCCTCCCGGGTCCATCCGGGCGAGTTCTACGCGTTGCCCCAGTCACCCCAGATCTACAAGCAGCTGTTCATGATTGCAGGGTTTGATCGCTACTTTCAGATCGCCCGCTGCTTTCGGGACGAAGACCTCCGGGCGGACCGCCAGCCCGAATTCACCCAGATCGATCTCGAAGCATCGTTCGTCACCCAGGAAGACGTCCTGCACTTTGTCGAGGAGGTATTGGCCGCGCTCTGGGAGGAAGCGGGACAGCGGCCGGTGCGACCCTTCGCGCGGTTGAGGTGGCAGGAGGCGATGGAGCGGTTCGGCACCGACAAGCCGGACCTGCGCTACGGCTACGAGATCGAGGACCGGTCGAGGATGGTGGGGTTCGAGTCCGCGCCGTTCCTGCGGGAAGCGGTGCCCGGCCGTGGCCGGCTGCGGGGGATTCTCGCTCCGGGCGGTGCGGCGCTGTCCCGGAAGGACCTCGATCAGCTCACCGCGCAAGTCAAGGAACTGGGCGCCGCCGCGCTCCTTTGGGCTCGTCGTACTGGGGCCTGGGAAGGCCCCGGCGTCAAGGCAATCGGTATCCTGCCGTTCGAGGCACTCGGCGGGAGCGAGGGCGATCTGTGGCTCGCGGTGCCGGGCCCGGACTCGATCACCTCACCGGCCCTTCATGCCGTGCGCACCAGGGTGATTCAGGGATTGGCTCCTCCCCCCCAGGCGGCGCATGCCTTTCTCTGGGTCACTGACTTCCCCCTGTTCGAACCGGATCCGGAAACCGGCGCGTACACCTTTGCCCACCATCCGTTCACCGCACCCCATCCGGACGACGTGGCCTTCCTGGACCACGATCCCGGCCGCTGCCGCGCGCTCCACTACGATGCGGTGTACAACGGGGTCGAGTTGGGGAGCGGCTCGATCCGGATTACCGATCCCGCGCTCCAACAGGCCGTCTTTCGACGGCTCGGCATGGGCCCCGAAGAGACCTCCCGCCGGTTCGGCTTTCTGCTCGACGCGCTCGCTGCGGGCGCCCCGCCTCACGGGGGTTTTGCGGTGGGATTCGACCGGGTGGTGATGCTGCTGGCCGGGGCGGGCTCCCTGCGCGACGTGATCGCCTTTCCCAAGACTACGGCCGCCCGCGCGCTGTACGAAGGTGCGCCGGCGCCGGTTGGCGAGGCCGAGCTCGCCGCGCTCCACCTGGCCCGACGCCCATAACCCGACCGATGGCCGACGACCAGACCCAGCGCCTGAGCATCGAAGGAGCCGATCCCCTCCTCCTGGCCGGGGTGAACGACTCGAACCTCACCGAGCTGGAGCGGGCCACCGGTGCGCGGATTTCACTCCGCGGGGATTCCCTGACCCTGAGCGGCACCGCGGAGCAGGTCGAGCGGGCCGCCGGGGTGTCCCAAGCGTTGCTCGATCTGGCCCGCATGGGGGAATCGGTTACCGCCGAGGACGTCCGCCGGTTTGCGGTGGATGGCGTCCCGCCCGACGGGCCGCTCGCCGGAGGCGAAGGGAAGATCGTGCTGCCTGGGCTTCGCCGGGCCATCGTTCCCAAGACCCAGGGGCAGCGCGAGTATGTCCAGGCCATCGCCACGACGGACATCGTGGTGAGCATCGGCCCGGCCGGCACCGGCAAGACCTATCTCGCCGTGGCCAAGGCGGTCGAGACGATGGCGCGCAAACGGGTCCGGCGGATCATCCTGGCCCGGCCCGCGGTCGAGGCGGGCGAATCACTCGGGTTCCTGCCCGGCGACATTCAGGCTAAGGTGGATCCGTATTTGCGGCCCCTGTACGACGCGCTCGAGGACATGATGCCGCCGGAACGGGTCCAGAAGGCGCTCGAGCAGCGCACCATCGAGATCGCTCCGCTCGCCTACATGCGAGGCCGGACCCTCTCGGACGCGTTCATCATTCTCGACGAGGCGCAGAACGCCACCGGCCTTCAGATGAAGATGTTTCTCACCCGGCTCGGCGTGAACAGCAAGGTGGTGGTGACCGGGGACAAGACTCAGATCGACCTCCCCAAGCGAGAGGAATCGGGGCTCATTCAGATCGAGCGGATCCTGCCTGGCATCGAGGGGATTGCCTTCTGCTACCTTGGCGAGGCCGATGTCATCCGGCACCAGTTGGTCCGGGCGATCATCCGGGCCTATGCCGAAGACCAGAACGGATAAGCGGGGGCCGGTCGGGCGGTCGGGCCCTCAGGTGCTTCAGGTCACCGTCTCCGGCCGGCCGGAGCCTCTGTCCCGCGCGGCGGCAGTTCGGGCGGCCCAGGCGGTCCTGCGGGCCGAGCGACGGCAGGCGCTGCTCTCTATCACTTTCGTCGGCCGCGACCGGATGCGGGTCCTCAACCGGTGCTGGAAAGGCCGTCGCGGCCTCACCGACGTCCTTGCCTTTCCGCTCTCGGTGCCGGGCGGATTCCTGGCCGGCGACATATATATCTGTCGCTGGCAGGCAGCCCGGGAAGCCCGGGGTCGCCGGATTCCCCTTGCTGAGGAGCTGATCCGCCTGGTCGTTCACGGTGTGCTGCATGTTCTGGGTTACGACCACCCCGAGGGTCCGGGCCGAGTTACCTCTCCGATGTGGCGGCGGCAGGAGCGCCTCGTGAGGAAGCTCCGGTGATCCGCACCATTCTCGCCGCGCTCCAGCTCTGGGTGGCTCCCATCCTGGCGGCACTCTTTACCCTGGGCTCCGCCCTCGTCGCCCTCGCGGCCCACGACGATGCGGGCATCCCCCGTCTGCTGGCACCGCCCCAAGGCCCGCCCGCCGGTCCGATGACCCCGGCCCGGAGTCTCCACGTGGTGCATCTCGCCCTGCTCGCCCTGGCGGCCGCCCTCGCCGGGACTGCCCTATCGTGGTGGGCCTGGCCGGCCCCTGCCGGGGTGACCCGCTTCCTCACCGCGGTCCTCCTGGTCTGGATCCTGGGGGAGCTCGCCCCGAGGCTCTGGGCCGCGAACGAGCCGGGTCTGGTCCGATTCGAGGGCCGTTTCGTTCAGCATACCCTCGCCTTCTTCCGCCCCTTGCTCGCTGCCGTGGCCTGGGTGGACCGCGGCTTCCGCCGCCACCGGAACCTCCCCCATTCCCCGCTCGTGGGGCCGGTTCCGGGCGAGCGCGCCATGCTGACCGGGGTGCTCGGGTTGAGCGACATGACCGTCGCCGACGTGATGACGCCCAGGCTCGATATCAT